>CAZYEM010000058.1:2876-4517 GCA_964646395.1 uncultured Bacteroides sp. | reverse complement strand
AATCAGATGACTAAGCTACTACTGAATAATCAGTGGATACATAATCAGATGACTAAACTACTACTGATTATTCAGTAGAGATATAATCAGATGACTAAGCTACTACTGAATAATCAGTGGATACATAATCAGATGACTATACTACTGTTGAATATTCAGTGGACAAATAAATACTAAACTATACTATTGCTGAATATTCAGTAGGTGTAAAATCATATAACCGGAGATGATTAACAGCACCATTATTTCAGATGGGAGTAATTTATAATTCAATTATATGTTCAATGATTCTATCTTTCTTATATTAATACACTACCAATGTTTTTGTACTTTAGTATCCTTCAAATCCTATATGAAAGTTTGCAACAAGCCAAAAAAAAAGGTCGCCTTTTGGGGCAACCTTTTTTAAATATCAAGGATACTGAGTTTATTCAATAATATTCATTTCCTTAATCAGATTCTGTGCATTTGCATATTTATCAACGATAAATAAAATATATCTAACATCCATACAAATGGTTCTTTGCAATTCGGGTTCAAAAGCAATATCACCGCTCATTGCTTCCCAGTTTCCATCGAAAGCTACTCCAATCAGATGACCATCGCCATTAATAACCGGACTTCCCGAATTACCACCCGTAATATCGTTGGTTGTTAAAAAACAGGTTACTATATCGCCATTGGTTGCATATCTTCCAAAGTCTTTTTTATTATAGAGTTCTTTTAATTTAGCAGGAACAATAAACTCATCATTCGAAGGATCTTCTTTTTCCATTATCCCTTTTAAGGTAGTAACAAAATCATAATGAATAGCATCGGCTGGATAATAATCCAAAACACTGCCATAAGTCATACGCATGGTAAAATTAGCATCAGGATAAAACTTTTTGTTTGGTTGCATTTCGCGCAAAGCAGCAGTAAACAATCTTTTAGCAACGTTCATTTTGGTAGTTATTTCCTTTTGAGCAGTATTGGTTTTCATAAATGAAGTATAAATGCTCATGGTAGTTTTTGCAATTAAATCCTTTTTAAATTTTTTGGCATTTGGTTTTTCAAGAAATTTATTAAAAGTTTCCAATGAAGCATACATTGAAGTTTTAAAAGCTTCGTCAGCAAATTTCTGAATATCACCTTTAAATTCTTTGTCAATAAATTCGTAGATGTCAGGTAGCATTTCTTTTGGCATTTCCTTGCGATACATTTCCAAACCTGCTACAAATAATTTCTTTTCAGTAGAGGCTTTGGTATCCTTATATAATTCTTTTGCTATTTCCTTAAACTCATCATAAGCTTCTGGTTTGGTGTCTTTCTTTTCCATTAATGACGACATGCTCATGGTTTGCAAAGGCAATAACATCGTTTTTGAACTCATCAGGATTCCTTGAAAAAACCATAAATTCATATCCGATTTTTTCGCCATCAGTTGTTTATAAGCATCTTCCATGTCACTAATAACATTTCCGTATTTAGCTTTGCGGTTTGCATCTGCATTAATCCATGCCTGTAGTTCATCTTCCAACGCTTTCTTTTTGTCAAAAACTTTTAAGCGTTTCAAACCTCTGCTTTCGCCAATTTTGTTTTTCCATACATTGGCCAATTGAGCATAAGTAGTTGCATATTTTATTCTTGTAGCTGCATCAG
>CAZYEM010000058.1:0-2776 GCA_964646395.1 uncultured Bacteroides sp. | reverse complement strand
ACATTGGCCAATTGAGCATAAGTAGTTGCATATTTTATTCTTGTAGCTGCATCAGCATCCATATCTTTTTTCATTACAGGAAGCATGGTGTTTCCGGCTGTAATTATAGCAGGATTAGCTTGTTCCAACGTAGATAGAATTCCTTGGGAAGTCATATATCTTTCTGTTGTTCCGGGATATCCCCATATCATTGCATAATCATTTTTCTTTAATCCTTTAATATTTAATGGTAAAGAATGCTTTGGAATCAAAGGCACATTATCTTTAGCAAATTTTGCAGGTTTTCCATCAGGTGCAGTATAAACCCTGAACATACTGAAATCGCCTGTATGACGAGGCCACATCCAGTTGTCGGTATCACCGCCAAATTTTCCGATTGCCGATGGAGGAGCTCCAACTAAACGAACATCTTCATATACTTCATATACAAACATATAATATTCGTTGTTCTCGAAAAATCCCTTTATCTCAACTGTATATTTTCCTTTTTCAGAAGCTTCCTTTTTTAGTTTATCAGTAACTTTTCTAACAGCTGTTCTTCTCGTTGCATCCGACATTGTGTCCGTTACATTTTCCAATACTTTTTTTGTTACATCTTCCATGCGTACCAAAAATGTAGCAGTAAGACCTTCTGTTGGAATTTCCTCTGTTTTTTTATAAGCCCAGAATCCATTGGTTAGGTAATCGTTTTCAACAGAACTGTGTTTTTGAATAGCTTCATAACCACAATGATGATTGGTTAATAACAAGCCTTCTTTAGAAATAACTTCGGCTGTACAAAAACCACCAAAATTAACAATAGCATCTTTTAAACTGGAATGGTTAATGCTGTATAATTCTTCAGCTGTTAAACGAAGACCCATTTTTTGCATATCAACATAGTTGAGTCTTTCTAAAAACATTGGTAACCACATGCCCTCATCAGGTGGATTAATGGCACGTGCCGACAAAGAAAAAGATCCTAATCCAATAGTTATGAATAGGATAAAAAAAAGTTTTTTCATGTTTATTTTAATTAAAATGAATAAATTAAGTTTGTTGCAAAATTATAAAAATGAATGGTATAAGAACAATATTGTATAGTTTATGTTCTATAAATTCGATAAAAACTTACTTTAGCCTGTCAGAAAGTATTTTTATTTCGATGAAAGGTGAAATGTTTTCATAAATAATATTGTACATGGCATCGGCAATAGGCAAATCAACTTTATAAGTCTCATTAATTAAATGAATACATTTGCATGCATAATAGCCTTCAGCAATCATTTTCATTTCCAACTGTGCCGATTTTACCGAATATCCGGAACCAATCATTGTGCCAAAAGTACGATTGCGACTAAATTGAGAATAAGCAGTTACCATTAAATCGCCAAGGTAAACGGAATTGGTTAATTCTCTATTAATTGGATGAACTTCAGCTATAAATCTTTCCATTTCCTGCAAAGCATTTGATATCAATACTGCCAGAAAATTATCACCATAGCCTAAACCTTTACATACACCAGCTGCAATTGCATATATGTTTTTTAAAACGGAGGCATATTCTGTTCCATAAATATCATCGGAAGTAGAGGTTTTTACATATCTGCAAGCCAGGGTAGAAGCTACACTTTCTGCATAACTGTTATTTTGCGATGCTACGGTAAGATAAGTAAGTTTTTCTAAAGCAATTTCTTCTGCATGTGAAGGGCCGCTTACGATACAAATATCCTGAAAATCAACATCAAATTGTTGATTAAAATAATCGGCAATAATCAGGTTTTTGCTAGGGATAATACCTTTGATGGCCGAAAGAATCTTTTTACCTTTAAACATCTCTTTAGGAAGTTCGCCAATGGCATCATTAAGAAAGGCGGCAGGAATAACAAACAACAAATGGGTCGATTGATTTATAATTTCTTCAATATCATTACTTATATGTAGTTTATCAACTTGAAATTCGACTGAACTTAAATAAATGGGATTGTGATGAAATTTTTCAACAGCTTCCTTTACTTCAGGTTCTCTAACCCACCAATTTACACAATCAACGCTGTTTTGAAGTATTTTAACCAAAGCGGTTGCCCAGCTTCCACTGCCAATCACTGCATATTTTTCCGAATTTTCCATCGTTTTTTATTAAATTGAATTGCAAATTTACTGAATTTTTAGGATATAGAATTTGCCGTTATTAAAATGAAAAGAAGTGGGAGAAAATAGAGAACTGCTAAAAGTTGCTTTTTCTTCGTTGAACTTCAATTTTAAAAATCCTTACTTCGATAAGCTCTTTACAAAGCTTTTAAATTAGTAAACCGCAGGTTTTAAATATTGTTCGCCTCAACAAATCTAATTTTTGAATCCCTTATAGGATATATTTCGAATTCATAATTACATCCGCTATCTTTTCTCTTTTTTATATAAAGCTGCTGTAATTTTAATTATTTCCTTAACTGGAGTAAATTTAAAATCAATGGCTTTTTGCAATTTCTCAGTTGAATAAAAGTATTGATTTTGAGCAGTATTTACGGTTTCTTTGGTAATTAAAGGGCGGGTTTTCAGTAAACCACCTCTTATTTTTTCAAATCGCCAGGCAGCTTCAAGTAAGAATTTTAATGCTTTAATTGAGGGCGGTTTTATGCCATATTCGTTTAATATTAAGGTAAACAACTCCCGATAACTCAGGTTTTCGGAAGATACAATAAACCGTTCGTTTACAATCTCACTTTCCATTAACTGATACATAACCGAAACCACATCTCTTACATCAACAAATCCATTAACGCCTTCTGTGTAAAAC
>CAZYEM010000057.1:9428-17641 GCA_964646395.1 uncultured Bacteroides sp. | reverse complement strand
AGTATCCCTAAAATTCATTACTAAAAAAACCCTATTATTAGTGATTGATTATTCGTTTTTATTATTCTTATTTTGTAAATTATTATTAATTTTTTAAATCGATTTAGTTAATTTTAAAAATATGAAGAAATTTACTTTTTTGTTTGTTCTGCTTTTCGTTTATAGCTTAACATTTTCTCAGACGATTGACACAGTTGGGATGGCAACTTCTACTATTCCATTTAGTTATGCATCTAATAGCAGTGATATTACTAGCGGAACTCCCTATTATTATTTAAAAAATGATAGTTTATGGGTTACCATAAGTACTGTTGATGTAAATAATAATCAGGCAGGAGGAATACATAAAGGTATTCCAATGGATATTGTGCATCGTAGAAAAATGCGCGAAAATCTGGATTGGACACAATTTATTTTAGCACCAACCATTCAAACAGGTTGGGATTTATCAACTTATAATCTCAATCTGAATACTATCACACTAAATAATTCAACAAAAAGTGTGAACGCAACAGGTACATGGGTTTCAAATAGTTCAATATCAGCAAAAGCAAACTACAAATTACTTACTGGTAGTCCGGTAATGCGTATTAATATTAGCTTGTATAATAACGGAACCTCTGCTTTTTCCGGATATCTTGAATATCAGATTGATCCGGATGAATCGGGAGAACAATATTCTTACGTACCCGGAGTAGGCTGGACTCCAGGAATGGTATCAAGTGGATGGAATTCAAACTACACTTACACAGGTGTAAACCAAAATTTAAATTCTAACTATCCATCTCATGGAATTGCATGGTATCAGAATACACCTGCGGCAATCATTGCTAATAATGTAAACCTGGGAGTATCTTTTGCTGTTAATATTCCAGCTGGAGATTCTACTAAATTAACCATTTATCATATTTCTAATATACCTGATAATAATACAATACCTAATTACTATTGCATAAAAAAATGGGCTGATACATTAATCTATATTGATCCTGAAATAGGTAACCTTTCAAAAATTTATGGTGTTGTGAAGGATACCTTAAATCAGGAGGTAAAAAACATTTCGGTTACAGCTAAAGATATTAATGGGTTAGTAGCTGGTAAAATCAGTACTAATCTGTCAGGTTATTTTGAAATGATGCTTCCTAAAGATATTTACACATTTACTGTTGCAGGATTAGGATATAGTATTAAATCAAGAACAATCAATTCAAATGTTGATAGTATTTTAGATTTTAATAATAATACAAATGCAGCGCTGTCTCCTATTTCTGTATGGGCTGGATATGGAAAAACGATTCCCACCGGAATTATTCAGGGGACAGAGGATGATATGGTGATGGAAAATTCTAAATTAGCCATTTCAATTGCTAACACCAGCATGGACAGCCAGTTACCATTTATTACAAAAGGACGTCCTCTCGATTTGGCTGTTACCGGTTTTACGGATGATATAGATTGGATTAATCTCTTTTTTGCATCTAAAATCAAACCTCAGGGAAATCTTGCCGGACAAAGCCAATCAGTAAAATACGACACCGTTTTTGTTTCTCAGCTTAACAATACAGAAGCAACGGTAACTTGTCAAGGTCATTATATTGAACTACAGGGTGCAAATAGTGATTCTGTAGTGGAATTTACGAATCTTCCTGTTACAACTACTTATAATATTAAATCCGATAAAAGATATATTTATGTTGAGTCTGTTATAACTAATAATACAAACCAACAACAAGGTTTTTGGGTTGGTGATGCCCTTGATTATGATGGTACAGGACAAACTTCATGGGTTCCGGGAACTGGAGTTCTGAGTACATCTTATGTTCAGTACCAACCAACTTATCCCTGGATTTCTCAGTATGGCAGCAATGAACAGATTTATGGATTTATTTATGATGGTGTTTTTGCAAATCAATTTAAAGCGTATGGATCAAACACATATGTAATGTCATATGATACTGTTGCGCTTCCGAATGGAAGCTCTTATACCCTCAAACGATATTTAGTAGCAGCGAGTACCATTGGAAATGTAAATAAACCCGATGTTATGCAGGAATTGTACAATGAAATTATTTTAGGAGTGAGTTCAAAATTGCAATTAAGTAAAAATGTAGCTAAAAATAACGATACAGTAATTGCCAAATTAACTTTAATAAACAGCAAAACAACGGCATCTTCTCCTTTTAATATAAATGTTAGTACTCCTAAAAATGTTTCATGTATTGGAAATAATAATTTAAATATCCCTTCTGTTTTAGCAAATGATAGTATAAGCTATACATGGAAATTTATTGGTAATTCAGCTGGCAGAGGTCTTGTAAAATTCATAATTACTGACACAAATCAAAACAGTATCAATAAATCAGAGAAATTGTTTATAAATTCTGCAGGTTGGTATAGCGGTGATAACCATACACATTCAACATTTAGTGATGGTTCTGGAACTATTGCTCAGAATATATTTGCAGCTTATAACCTTGGAATGAGCTTTTTAACCTGTACTGATCACAATTCTATCAGTCAGAAAAACGATGTTAATCTTGCAAATTCAACTTATGATGATTTCCTTGCTATTTTAGGCGAAGAAGTGACTACTTCATGTCATATTTTGGCTTATAATATTGTAAACCTGAGACCCTGGAGTAATACAACATATACATACCAGCAACTAATTGATTCAGTAATTACAGATAATAATGGACAGGGAATTACTTATCTTGCTCATCCTTATCATACTTCTTTGTATTGGAGAGATTGGAATGTTACCGGTTACACAGGTATAGAAGTCTGGAATGGAATTCATACTATTTATGGTGTTGAAAATTCAAAAGCTTTTTTAAAATGGGATTCATTGAATGTTCAGGGTAAGCATGTTTTTGGTATTGCCAATAGCGATGGTCATTCATCAGCTGCTATTGGAAAGCCTCATATAGTTGCCTGGCTGGACAGTCTTTCTAAAAATGAAGTCATTAAAGTTTTAAAATCAGGCAAATACTATGGATCGAATGGTCCTGAAATGAATTTTACTATAGATAATAAAATGATGGGGTCAGATCTGAAAGTTCCACTGACAGGGAAATCCGTTTCAATTAAGATTGAAGCAAAATTTAATCCGAATATTACTGAAGTCAGATTAATCAAAAACGGGAATGTTCTTATGAGTTGGCAATCTAATATTGATTCTATTAATTATACATATAATACAAATGCCTTACCAGGTGATTTCTTCAGAGCTGAAGTTAAATCAGGAACCGATTATCTTGCCTATTCAAATCCGATATGGATAAAACAGGGAGGTGGTAATGCATCACTGTTTAACATAAAAGTTGACAATAATCCTCTTTCAGGATTTAATGATACAATTTATCACTATTCTTTAGCTTATCCATCAGGAACTACAACAATACCTTATGTTATTGCTGTTGCAAGCGATACCAATGCCATAGTAACGGTTAATCAGGCAGTAAGCATGACCGGATCTTCTGCAGACCGCACTGCAACTATCAATGTATTAGCTGAAGATAATATAACTACAAAAACATATAAAGTTGAATTTAGTATAACAACAAGCTTAAGCTCAAATGCATCAATATCTTACATAAAAGTTGATAATAATCCACTTTCAGGATTTAATGATACAATATATCACTATTCTTTAACCTATCCATCAGGAACTACAATAGTACCTTTTGTAACAGCTGCACCAAGTGATGCTAATGCCATATTAACTGTCATTCAGGCATTAAGCATGAACGGTACTGTTGCAAACCGCACAGCAACCATAAATGTAATTGCTGAAGACAATATAACTACTAAAATTTATAAAGTTGAATTTAATACGACAACAAGTATAGAATCTATTGAAAACACTAATTTATTTAAAATTTATCCTAATCCAACAAACGGAGAACTCTATATAGAAAAGACTGCTTTTTCAAATACTTTTACTTATATTGAAATTGTTAATGTTTTTGGGAATGTAGTTTTAAATAAAAAATTAGCTAATCATATAGTTAATATTTATGATGTTAGTCTCTTTAAAAAGGGAGTATATTTTATACGTTTTATAGGCGAAAAGCAAACAGAAAATAAGAGATTTATTTTAGAATAGATTATTATATACAATCGTTCGTTAAAATTTGACAAAAGTTTAATCAATGGATTATTAATATATTATGTAAACAATTGTGACTTTGTCAAAGATTGCAATATCAGCGACTCATAATAGTTTAATGTAGTATTGTGTATTAAGACTTTAAATAAAATAACTAAACAATTAAAAACAATTAAAAATGAAAAAAGCGTTTATTTCTTTTTTAACAGGTATATTATTTATTACTTGTGGTTTTGCCCAGTTAACAGGCCCTAAAACAGTGGGTACGGGTGGTGATTATGCTACCATTGAGGCGGCAATAACAGCATTAAATGCTTCTGGAGTTGGACCTGGAGGGGTTTCTTTTAATGTTGTAGCCGGGCATACAGAAACCTTTACCAGTCCCACAAAAGGCATCATTACTGCAACAGGAACATCCTCTGATCCAATTGTTTTCAGAAAATCAGGACTAGGTATCAATCCAAAAATAACGGCAGGTACAGGAACTTCCACAACAACTGATGGTATAATAAAGATTGCGGGTGGAGATTATATTACTTTCGATGGGATTGATGTAGCAGAAAAAGCTACAAATACATCTTCAACAACCAGAATGGAATGGGGTTATGCATTGGTAAAAGCAAGTGCTACTAATGGAGCTCAAAACAATACTATCAAAAATTGCACAATTACATTAAATAAGTCAAATACGGCATCTGTTGGAATTTATGGCGGAAATCATATTGCCACATCTGCTGCTAGTCAACTGACAGTGACAGCATTATCTGGATCAAATTCAAACAATACCATTGAAAATTGTCAAGTCACGAATTCATATATAGGCATATCATTAAATGGCTTTAACGACCCTACTACACCTTATAGTTATTATGATATGAATAATATAGTATCATTTTGCAGTATTTCTAATTATTGTGGTGGTAGTTCAGGTAATGGAATAATTACCATTTATAATGGCAATATTAAAATTTTAAATGACACCATTACCGGAGGGACTTCAAGTGGAACTATCTACGGTATAAACATATCTACAGCAATAAGTCAGAATATTACCATTAGCGGAAACAGGATATATGGTTTAAGTACAAGTAATACAACCAATAATTCACAGGTACCTATTTATTGTAACTCAGGCAGCACAGCAGCAGGAAATACAGTGCTAATTTCCAACAACTTGATTGAAAATTGTTTCCATTCTTCAACCGGTACAGGAGCAAAATTCTATGGAATAAGAACTACATCAAGTGCAGAAAATTTGATAATACGTAAGAATATCATCCGAAACAATTCTTTAAAAAGTCCCAGTATCAATTCATTTCTTGCCTGTGTTACACATGAGTCTAATGCAACAAATTGTAATATTGATTCAAATGAGATGTATGGTAATTATATTACCAGTAATTCCAGTAATTCTTTCCCCCTGTATTGTATCTATTCATTAGGCAGTTCAACAGCATCAATTACCTCTGTAAATGACAATATATTATATAATAACAGTATTCAATGTACTGGTAGTGCCGGCAATTTGTATGCAATTTGCAATACCACAATTGCCTCTTCAGAAGCGTATTACAGAAACAGCATTCATGATAATTCACATTTAGGTACAGGTCCTGTTTATGGAATTTATTCATCAACATCAGCTGGATCTAAGGAAATTTATAATAATACTATTTATAATCTTACTGCAAATTCAAATGTGGGAGGAATTTACAATAATAGCGGTAATCCAGTAAATTGTTATAATAATACTATTTATAACTTACAAACAAACAGTACTTCAGGTGGAAGTTGCGATGGAATCTTAATTCCTGCCAGCACAGGTTCGCTAAATGTATTTATATATAATAATTTTATCAGTAGCCTGAAAACTCCTTCATTATCAGATAACAATGCAATAAAAGGAATCAATATTTCTAATGCAAGTGTAACATCATTAATAGGTGTTTATTTCAATTCTATCTATTTAGATGCTACATCAACAGGAATCAACTTTGGAAGTTCCGGTATATATCATGTCTCAAATTCTATGGCTTCAACTGCAACGCTTGACATGAGGAATAATATCATTGTTAATAAATCCACACCTAACGGAACAGGCTTAACTGTTGCTTATCGCAGGTCAACTGACGATTTGACAAACTATGGGAATGGTTCAAATAACAATTGTTTATATGCCGGAAATCCTGCTTTCAACAGATTACTATTTTATGATGGAACAAATTCTGATGAAGATATAATCACATTTCAAACAAGAGTTTCTCCCATGGAATCAAATTCGTTTTCGGAATTTCCACCATTTATAAATACATTGTCAATACCTTATAATCTTCATTTGAATTCCACAACTCCAACTTATTGTGAAAGTGGAGGATTGCCTGTTACAACCCCATTAATTGCAACGGATTATGATGGTAATACCCGCAATACAGCAACTCCGGATGTTGGTGCAGATGAAGGAGGTTTTACCCTTATTCTGCAACAAGATTTAATAGGACCAAGTATAAGTTATACCCCTGTCTCAAACACATTTATTACTACAGGTGTTACATTAATATCTTCAATAACTGATGCAAGTGGTGTTCCTACTTCAGGTATAGGACTTCCAAGACTTTACTGGAAAATTAATAATGAACTATACAATGTTGTTGTCGGAAGTTGGTCATCAGGTAATACCTATACTTTTACTTTTGGTAATGGTGTGTCAGCTGGCGATGTTATTTCTTATTACATTGTTGCACAGGACAATGTAATCACACCTAATTTAAACGCATTTCCGCTATCAGGTACATCAGGTTTTACAGCAAATCCTCCTGTATCTTCCACTCCTCCAACTACACCAAGTTCATACAATATTCTCTATACACTTAGTGGAATCTACACGGTTGGTTCAGTTGGTTCAGGAGCTAATTTTGCAACAATAGAAGCAGCAATCAATGCCTTAAACAATTCAGGTATTGGCTCTGGAGGTGTTACAATTAATGTCCCAGCTGGTCATACCGAAACGTTTTCTTCACCAACTGCTGGTATATTAAATGCAAGTGGAACGGTTTTGAATCCAATAATTTTTCAAAAAGAAGGAGTGGGATCAAATCCATTGATTACTGCTGCCACAGGAACAACTTCAAACAGCGATGGTATAATAAAAATAGCTGGCGGTGACTTTATTACTTTTGATGGTATTGATGTTATGGAGAATCCCATGAATACAATTGATACCACACAAATGGAATGGGGATATGCTCTTGTAAAAGAGAGTAATATATCAGCAGTTAATGGATGTCAGTCTGTTACTATTAAAAACTGTTCAATATCTCTAAATAAAACCAATGAAGCCACCGTTGGAATTTATTCAGGAAATCATGGAGCAAGTGGAATGTCTTCAACTTTAGTTGATTCAACTATTGGTGCTACAAATAATTGTAAAATAATTGGAAACACAATAAGTAATGTTTATGTTGGAATTAGTTTAACTGGTTTTGCAGCTTCTTCAGATCTTTCATTATATGATATGGGTAATGAAATTTCAGGAAATTCAATTTCTAATTTCGGGGGTTTGTCATTTATTGCTCACGGTATTACAACTGTATATAATGGAAATATCAGTATTCTGAACAACAACATTACCGGAGGTACTGCAAATAACACTGTTTACGGTATATATACAAACACAGCAAATGGGCAGAATATTACTATTAGCGGCAACAGGGTTTTTAATCTCAACACAAGCAATACTACAGATAATTCACAAGTGCCAATATATTGCAATGCCGGAAATAATGCAGCAAATAACACTGTGTTAATTTATAACAATCTTCTTGAAAATGGAACACATTATTCAACAGGTACCGGAAAGTTTTATGCAATCAGAACAACTTCTGCTCCAACCTATCTGATAATCAGAAAAAACATTATCCGCAATAATACATTACGGGGTTCAAATTCCAGTTCATTCTTTACAGGGGTTTCTATAGAATCCAACGCAACACATTGCACTCTGGATTCAAATGAAATTTATGGAAATTCAATAGCAAGCAATTCTTCTGCCAGCTTCCCTTTTTATGGTATTTCAATATTTGGAAATGTTTTAACAACAATAATG
>CAZYEM010000057.1:0-9328 GCA_964646395.1 uncultured Bacteroides sp. | reverse complement strand
TTAGATGCAATTTCATCAGGTACCAATTTTGGAAGTACTGGTATTTATCATACGGTAAGCTCAACTGCAACAACTTCCAGTCTCGATTTACGTAATAATATTATTGTAAATAATTCAACAGCAAATGGAACTGGTTTTACTGTTGCATTTCGAAGATCAGGTTCAAGCACTACTTTGCCTAATTTTAGCACCATTTCAAATAACAATTTGTTTTATGCAGGAATACCAGGTATTAAAAACTTAATTTTTTATGACGGAACAAATAGTGATCAATCAATTGCTACATATAAAGCAAGAGTAAGCCCAAGGGAAAGTGCATCGGTAACAGAAATGCCGCCATTTATCAATACAGCTTCTTTGCCGTATAATCTTCATTTAGATTACACTCAAAATACACAGGCTGAAAGTGGTGGACAGAAAATCATATCTCCTTCTATTACTAACGATATTGATGGTGATATCCGTTGGGGTGAAACTGCTTATACCGGCTCTGGAACTTCTACAGATATTGGTGCTGATGAATTTTCGTTAATTAGCACTTTAGATATGGCTGCAATTGCATTATTATCACCTGATAATATTAATGGTTGTTATTCAAATGCTGAAATGGTAACCGTTATTGTTAAAAATAATGCTTCAGCTACTATCGATTTTTCTGTTAAACCTCTTACAGTAACGACAAATGTTACAGGTGCTACAACTACATCATTAACAAGGTATATTGATACCGGGACTTTAGCCCCAAATGCTATTTTGAATGTTGATATGAGCACAACACTGGATATGACAGCAACTGGTATTTATACATTTATTGCTTCAACCAATGTTTTAGGTGATGGAAATACGGCAAATGATACAATGGCTGCCGTTAATAAAATAAAAACGGCTATAGCTGTTGGAGGTACTGTAACTCCTGCTGATACTTCGATTTTAACAGGAACAGGAACTTCTATTGATTTAACTGGCTATTTGGGTAGTATTCAATGGCAATCTTCGCCAGATGGTACAACCTGGACAAATATTCCCGGGCAAACTTCTTCAACCTTACTAACAGGAATACTATATACAACAACACATTATCAGGCAATACTAACAAGTGGTTCCTGTACACCGGCAATATCATCTGAAGCAATTGTTTCAATTATTGCATTTAAAACATTGAATCTTAATTTGATATTAGAAGGTTTGTATAATAATAACAATTCAGGTATCGTAATGAATGCTGTTTCTGATGAATATGGATATCATTGGGGTGCAGATATTGCTGATCAGGTAACTGTTGAAATACATAATGGAACTTATCCTTATACTTTAGTTCAATCTTTTACTAACATAATACTAAATACGAACGGAACATTATCAATAAATGATGTGCCTGCATATCTGGGTGATAGTTATTATATCGTAATAAAACACAGAAACAGTATCCAGACATGGAGTGCTTTACCTATTTCATTTAACAATTCTGTAATAAATTATAATTATACAACTTCAGCTATTTCAGCTTATGGAAGCAATTTAAAACCGGTTGGTAATGGATTGTTTGCTATCTATATTGGTGATGTAAATCAGGATGAGGTAATTGACTTATCTGACTTGGTATCTATGGATACTGACTTAACTAATGGTACTGTTGCTTATATCGTTTACGATTTAAACGGTGATGGCGTTGTTGATCTTTCCGACTTAGTTGCAATTGATGAAAATCTAACAAATGGTGTAGTTTCAATGTATCCTTAATCAATAAAAGAAAATGGATTAAATATTGTTAACTTAACTTTTGAAAGTTGAGTAAATAATTAGTTTTAGTTTTTTCATAAAGTTAGGCTGCTTTGGAAACAAGGCAGCCTTTTTGTGCTTCTTTCACTTTATATTTATAACTAAAATACTTAATCACAAATGAGAAAAGTCTTTTGTAAACAGGGAAAAATTATATAATATTCTGAAATTATTGATTGTAATTTAATGTATAGCTTAATTATTATTAATGTTAATTTCTATTTGTTTCTAAACTTGGATTTAATATCAGCTAAATGAATAGCTATAGTTGAGCGGAAACAAAAAATCCTAACATAACAACATTAATATTTCTATTATTTTATTACTTTTGAAGTTTCGTTTACATTATTTAATTTATTAAAATGAAAGCACATTTTATTACCTTTTTTTCAGCTGTTTTATTGGTTTTTATTTTCAGCTTCACTGCATTTTCGCAGAAAACATTACCACCTGTTCCTTATGGAGTTATACCTAGTGAGCGTCAATTGAAATGGCATGAACTGGAGTTTTATGGATTTATTCATTATACTGTTAATGCTTTTACAGATAAAGAATGGGGATATGGAGATGAAAAGCCAGCTATTTTTGCTCCATCGCAACTTGATGTAAAACAATGGGCAAAAGTAGCTAAAGATGCTGGTATGAAAGGACTTATTCTTACTGCAAAACATCATGATGGATTTTGTCTCTGGCCAAGTAAATACACCGAACATTCCATTAAAAACAGTCAGGTAAATGACAGAAATATTGTTAAAGAACTTGCAGACGCTTGTAAAGCTGCTGGTTTAAAATTCGGTGTTTATCTTTCGCCTTGGGATAGAAATAGTTATATGTACGGAGATTCAACGTATATTACTTATTATAAGAATCAGCTTACAGAATTATTAACTGAAAATGGCGAAATATTTGAAGTTTGGTTTGATGGAGCAAATGGAGGAGATGGTTATTATGGTGGAAAGAATGAAAAACGATATATCGATAAAAAGACTTATTATCAATGGGATAAGGTTCATGAACTTGTTCGTAAACTGCAACCTATGGCTTGTATGTTTAGTGATGCCGGTCCCGATTGCAGATGGGTAGGTAATGAAGATGGTGTTGCCGGGACAACAAACTGGCATACTTTAAATCTGGAAGGTGTTTTCCCTGGAATAGCCGATCAAAATATATTAAATGTTGGAAATCGAAATGGATCTAGCTGGGTTCCTGCCGAAACAGATGTTTCCATTCGACCGGGTTGGTTTTATCATGCCAATCAGGATAGCAATGTTAAATCACCTGAAAAACTTATTGAAATCTATTATAATTCAGTTGGAAGAGGTTCCAATCTATTGCTTAATATTCCTCCCGATAAACGGGGATTAATCCACGAGAATGATATAAAATCATTAAAAGAAATGAGACGCATTCTTGATGAAACTTTTGCAGTTAATCTTACAAAAGGAAAAAGTATTACAGCATCAAATTTCAGAGGAAATGATAAAATATACAATCCTGTTAATGTAATTGATAATAATAATAATACATATTGGGCTACTGATGATGAGATTAAAAATCCTGAATTAATCATCGATTTTGGCAAAAAGACAACTTTCAACAGAATTAAGATTAAAGAATATATTAAACTTGGACAACGCATTGAAGGTCTTTCTGTAGACTACTGGAACAATGGAAAATGGGAATTTTTGGCTGAAGCTACAAGTATTGGTTATCAGAGAATTATATGCTCAAAGAGTGTTACTGCTACCAAAGTAAGATTAAGAATAACAAAGAGTCCGGTATGCATAGCCATTTCCGAAATAGGAATTTATATGGAGAAGTAAAATTTTTGTTTTACAACTATTTTTACCTTTGTATTGGTTATTGTTTTGCCAAAAATTATATAATATAAATCTCATAATGCAAAAAATTGTATTTAATAAAATAGTAATAATTACAGCTTTAGCAATATATTTGGCTTCTTGTTCGCCAAAAGTTGTAAAAGAAATATCAATTACTGAAAACCAAAAGGATTCCGTTTTAAGTACCAAAGTTGATACTGTTGAGAAATATAAAAAACCGGAGAAGAAAAAAGTCGCTTTTAACGACATCAGAGACAGTATTTACGATGAAAATATTCATACCGTTTTGCTTCATAAAACAGGCTGGATTTTCTCTTTACCAATAATCGGTATTAACTCAAAAGAAACGTTAACGCTTTCATTTGATGATTTTAATCCCGACATAAAAAAGTTCAGGTATTCAATTCAGATTTGCGATGCAAACTGGCAGGTATTGCCATTACAAACCTTTCAATATATTGATGGATTTTCAGATGATTATATTGACGATTACAAATTGTCATTTAATACGTTACAAAAGTATAATCACTATAATCTGGTATTTCCTAAAGAATATATGAAAATTACCAAATCTGGAAATTACTTACTAAAGATTTTTTTGGATGATGTAAATCAACCTACTATAATCAAACGCTTTATGGTGATGGAAAATCTGGTAAACATCAAATCGAAAGTTAAAGATGCCACTTTACTTAACGAAAAACGTTTTCGTCAGGAAATAGATTTTAGTATTCTGACTCATAACTTTATTATTGACAATCCTTCGCGAAATATAATTGTAAAGATTTTTCAGAATATGCGTGCTGATAATGCGATTATTGACCTTAAACCACGTTTGGTAAAAGGCAATGAACTGGATTATGATTATGATGAAGATAATGTTTTTAACGGAGGCAATGAATTCCGGAACTTTGACATTAAAAGCTTGAAATATAATTCGGAACGAATAAATAATATTACTTATGAAAATGGTTCAAATCAGGTTTATTTGCATAAAGATCTTAGCCGTCCTTTTAAAGTTTATAAAAGCGAAGAGGATATTAACGGTAAATTTGCTATAAAATCAGATTATACAAAGGATTATGAAACGGAAGCCGATTATACTTTTGTGCATTTCAGTCTGCCTTTTGATATCCCGACTGTTGAAGGTAATATTTATGTTTATGGAAGTTTTACCAATTGGAAACTCAGCGAAAATACCAGAATGAAATATAATTATAAGACAAGAGCTTACGAAACATCTATATATGCAAAACAAGGTTATTACAACTATCAATATGTTTTGAAAAGATTGAATCAAAGTGTTTTGGACGAAACTTTTATTGAGGGAAATCACGCAAGTACCGAGAATGATTACTTTATTTTTGTATATTATCGTCAACCAGGCGAACTTTACGACAGATTAATTGGTTTTCAACAAATAAATTCGATAAACAACAGACAGTAATGCAATTATATTCGATAGAAACCGGAAATGCAAAATTTGACGGAGGAGCTGTTTTTGGCGTTGTTCCTAAGGCATTATGGCAAAAACTTTATCCTGCCGACGAAAACAATCTTATCAACTCATCTATTCGTTGCTTGTTAATGGTGGATGAGGAAAGAAAAATACTTATTGACACAGGTATAGGCGATAAACAGGATGAAAAATTCCTGAAAAATTTCCACCTGAACGGAGATAATAATTTGTTGAAATCTTTAAAAAACCATGGATTTTATCCTGAAGAAATTACGGATATTTTGCTTACCCATTTGCATTTCGATCATTGTGGCGGAGCAACAAGATGGAACTCTGACAAATCCGATTTTGAACTTAATTTCCCTAACGCAACAATTCACGTTAGCAAAGGACAATGGGATTGGGCTAATAATCCCAACAAAAGAGAAGTAGCTTCTTTTCTGAATGAAAATATTCAATCTATTTCGGAAAGCGGTAAGCTAAATTTAATAGAAAAAGAAGGAAATCTTTTTGCAAATGTAGAAGTTCGTTTTTTTTATGGTCATACTGAGGCTCAGCTTATTCCATTTATTAATTATTATGGAAAAACAATAGTTTATACTGCTGATTTTCTTGCATCAGCATCACATATTCCGTTGCCATATATTCCGAGTTACGATATAAGACCTTTGATAAGTATGCAGGAAAAAGAAGTTTTTTACAAAGAAGCTATTGAAAATGAATATATTATTTTCTTTGAACATGATTTGTACACCGAATGTTGCACTCTACAAAATACGGAAAAAGGAGTTAGAGTAAAAAATACTTTTAAACTTTTAGAAATCGTAAATTAATAGAATCCGTATAACTGAATTTTAATTTTCTTCATGATTAATACATAATTTATAATTGTATTTATTGAATTTTGTTTAGAAACAGATGTAACAAACCCTTTTTTGTTAAAAACGCAATCATTTGAAATAGTATTATTTGCAAATTAATTTCAAATAAGGTGTTAAAAATAAATGAAATAGAGCTTGAATTCCTAAAATGTAATTATCACTAGCAAAAATGATTAAACAATTTTAAGCTGAGCTTGTTTATTTTGAGTGAAATAAATTTAATTAACAATTTTACACATTTTTTTTTGAAAATTATCTATTGCAACTATATCAATTGTAATAAATAAGTAGTATTTTCGCAGTTGAAATTTTAATAAAGTTTTTTATAAAAAATTCTGTTATGTCAGTAAAAAGTATAGGCAAAATCTCACAGATAATTGGAGCTGTTATAGATGTTTCTTTTGAACAAGAGAGCCAGATTCCGAATATTTACGATGCACTTGAAGTAACCAAAGATGATGGCGATGTGGTTGTGCTCGAATGTCAGCAAGACATTGGGGAAAACACAATAAGAACCATTGCAATGGATTCAACCGACGGAATGCGTCGGGGAATGGAAGTTCGAGCTATGGGAGAACCAATTTCGATGCCAATCGGAGAAAATATTAATGGTCGGTTGTTTAATGTTATAGGTAAAGCAATTGATGGTATAGGTGATGTGCCTAAAGTAAATTCCTATGCAATTCACAGGGATCCTCCAAAGTTTGAAAATCTATCAACTTCAAAAGAAATTCTTTATACCGGTATAAAAGTTATCGATTTAATTGAACCTTACTCAAAAGGAGGGAAAATTGGTTTATTTGGTGGTGCTGGTGTTGGCAAAACAGTTATTATTCAGGAACTTATCAACAACGTTGCTAAGAAATACAGTGGTTTTTCTGTTTTTGCCGGTGTTGGTGAACGTACCCGCGAAGGAAATGATTTGCTTCGTGAAATGATTGAATCTGGATTGGTTAATTATGGTGATGAATTTAAAGAAAGCATGGAAAAAGGCAGCTGGGATTTATCAAAAGTTGATCATGAAGAAATGAAATCAAGTTTATTAACCATGGTTTTCGGACAAATGAATGAACCACCGGGAG
The DNA here is from genome assembly GCA_964646395.1 of uncultured Bacteroides sp. GTDB lineage: Bacteria > Bacteroidota > Bacteroidia > Bacteroidales > JACABE01 > JACABE01. Next base: position 2,286 of record CAZYEM010000057.1, on the reverse strand, counting down.
CACGTGCACGTGTTGCTCTGTCGGGATTAACATTGGCCGAATATTTCCGCGATGGTGATGAAACATCAGGTGGTAGAGATATTTTATTCTTTATTGATAATATCTTCCGTTTTACACAAGCCGGTTCTGAAGTTTCCGCTCTATTGGGTCGTATGCCATCAGCTGTAGGTTACCAACCAACTCTTGCATCTGAAATGGGTATTATGCAGGAAAGAATTACTTCTACAAAAAGAGGTTCTATTACTTCAGTGCAAGCGGTTTATGTACCTGCTGATGACTTAACGGATCCAGCTCCTGCAACTACTTTTGCTCACTTGGATGCTACAACCGTATTGGATCGTAAAATTGCCGAATTAGGTATTTATCCAGCTGTTAATCCATTGGAATCCACATCACGTATTCTTTCTCCTGACATTGTTGGTGAAGAACATTACAGATGTGCTCAACGTGTAAAAGAAATTTTGCAGCGTTACAAGGAATTACAGGATATTATTGCCATTTTGGGTATGGATGAACTTTCTGAAGAGGATAAATTAGTAGTTTCTCGTGCAAGACGTGTTCAGCGTTTCTTATCTCAACCTTTCCATGTAGCTGAGCAGTTTACTGGATTAAAAGGTGTGTTTGTTCCAATTGAAGAAACCATCAAAGGGTTTAACATGATTATGGAAGGCGAAGTAGATGAATATCCTGAAGCTGCATTTAATCTTGTTGGAAATATTGAGGAAGCAATCGAAAAAGGCAAGAAAATAATTGCAGAATCCAATTAGTTTCAAAGTACTTATAGTTTAAAGTTCATAAAGTAAAGCGAATGAATATTGAAATTATCACACCAGATGCAACCGTTTTTGCTGGAAAAGCGAAATTAGCTCAGTTTCCGGGAATTGACGGTTCTTTTGAAATACTAAAAAATCATGCTCCCATGATTTCAGTTTTGAAAAAAGGAAAAATAAAGATTCAGGACGAAAATAATCAATTACAGTTTTTTGAAGTTAAGGGAGGCGTTGTTGAAGTATTGGAAAACAAAATTTTGGTATTAGCTGAATAAATTGAAATAAATTACAATGAGAACTTAGGTTCTCATTTTTTTTTAAAGATAATGGAAACAAAAAACAAGACTTGTCCATCCTGCAAAAAGGAATTTACATGTTCGCATAATAAAGATTGCTGGTGTATGAAATATACAATCAGCGAAAACAACAAAGCTTATTTAGCAATGCATTACACCGATTGTCTTTGCGAAAATTGCTTAAGTAAATTTGCAGATATTCCGCTTGATGTTCAGGAATAATGATGTTTAATTTATTTTTTGCTAATTAAACAAATTTATATACCTTTGCAACCGCTTTTTACCAAGGTATCGTGGCCGAGTGGCTAGGCACCGGTCTGCAAAACCGGCTACAGCGGTTCGAATCCGCTCGATACCTCAAAAATCAAAACCGTTATTATCAATTAATAACGGTTTTTTTCATTACAGATCTTACTGTTTTTTCAATGTTACAACATATTTTTTTTTGATTTATAAAATATGAATACCTTATAGTGTTTCGTGTATTAAAGTTATTACTAAAGAATTACACCTAATTTCAAATTTCAAGTAATAAAACCATATTTAAGTGAAAATGAAATGAAAAATATAATGTTGTATCCAAAAATTAATTACTTTTGTAAAAGGCTATGGGGTTAGCCTTTAACTGCACTTAAAAAGCTGATAACTCCTACTCTTACTTTGTTCTGCAACAATATTGTCAGTTTATGTTTAAAATCATTCTTATTATTGGTTCGGGGAGTTTTCTGGGAGGTGTTGCCAGATTTTTAACCTCAAGATATGTTCAAAATACTTTTATTTCTGCATTCCCTTACGGAACATTTCTGGTAAATATTATCGGTTGTTTATTAATCGGTATTATCTTTGGTATTTCAGAAAAAGGAAATCTGATGAACAGTGAATGGAAAATGTTTCTTACCGTTGGATTCTGTGGAGGTTTTACTACTTTTTCAACTTTTGCAAACGAAAATCTTGCTTTGTTAAGAAATGGAAATATCTTTCACTTTGCTCTATATGCTGGTTTAAGTGTTTTTTTGGGAATTATGGCTACATATATAGGAAATATGATTACAAAAATAGTATAGAAATGGAAACAAATTCAGAAGTGAGATTATTAAGGATTTATCTGAGCAATACCGATAAATTCAAGCATACTTCTTTATCAGAAGCGATAGTATTTGCAGCCCGCCGTTATGGTTTGGCGGGAGCTACTGTTCTCAAAGGGATTATGGGTTACGGAT
>CAZYEM010000056.1:0-17717 GCA_964646395.1 uncultured Bacteroides sp. | reverse complement strand
AATCAGGCTTGGCGCCATTGGAACATTTGCCTGATACCAATTATTGGCACTATACCATGCAGCTCAATGTCTATAAATGGATGCTGGAAAATTACTATGGATTGGAAGTGGCTGATCTGTACCTCGTCATTATTCATCCTGACAATCCCTCCTATCGTCGCATGCGACTCAATATCATGACGGATGAAGTCGAAGACATGATAGAATGCCGCAGACGAGCAGTGGAAGCCGGCTGCAAACAATCCGTCATTCTCCCTATTCCTGATGAACCCGATTTCATCGGTGAACAAAAAGAAAAAGAGCTGGCTTCCTTTGCCTTTCGCCTATAAGTATTACAATATTATAAAGCACATATTTCTATGTATTTTATACTATTTTTATCTATTTTATTCAATAATCTCGTCCACCAAGCCATTCGCCAAGCACTCGTCGGCATACCAGTCCGAATCCTTCGTCAAAATCTTATCCAATTTCTTATTGGTCAATTTGGTATGCGTCGTATAAATCTCCTTGAGCTTATCCATCATCTTCTTTAGATCCTCCATCTTCTCCTCCATCACACTCATTCGTCCCCACATTCCTGCACTCAGCTCATGAATCATCATACTCGAGTGACGATGAATGTAACGACGCGCACCGCACACACTAATCAATGTACCAGCTGACGCTGCATATCCATCAATGATCGTATGAACAGGAATCTTACTTGATTTAATACACGCAATCACTGAAAAAGCGGCATAGACCAATCCACCATAGGTAGTAAGGTGGAGCTTAATCGGTGGTGGCTCAATATCGTTCTTGATTCCAAGAATAATTAAATCATTTTGAAGCTCACGAATGCTTCGATTCAGAACCGTTACTGACTCCATCGTAATATCATCATTGAAATAAATGTGATTGTTCATCGTATAACACGTTGATTGAGAAGGTCTGGAACGGCTAAATAGCTCCGCCAAATCAAATCGCTCTTCTTCCTCCTCATCCTCCTCACTTTCCTTCTTCACTCTCTTTGTAAATGGCAACATGGAATATACACTGGAATGATTTCGCTTACTCATCTTTATAGTAGTATGGATGAATTATGTTTAGGTCCCTGATCCGTTTTCAACGAATCAAAAGGTCCCTGATCTAAAATAGACGGTTCTAGTCTCCTACACGTGGTTTTCTTTTTATTTTTTTCGTTGGTGCGGCTGATGCTGCCACAGGTGGTCTCTTCTTGGCAGGAGCAGGAGCAGGAGCAAGAGAAGCAGCCACACGTGGCTTTCTCTTTGCCTTTACTTCGATCGGCTTCTCTACAAACGGGACTTCCACCAACGGCTCTTGTACAGCCCTTGCCACCAACGGTTTTCGTTTCTGCTTTGCCATCACTGGATTTCTACCAGGAACTAATAGAACACGTTCTTCTTCAGGCTCTCTCTTCACAATCGGTGGAAGATTTGCATTTTCCCAGGCATCATCTAACTCGGGCGGCATGTTCGTAGTACGAATCGTTGGATTACCCTGTTCTTCCACAAGAATACCTATCGCATTCTCCAGATAAACAATGACAGTCACTGTCTCAAATTGTCCAGTTCGTGGACGAGCAAATTGAATATCAATACCATTCCGCACACTAATCATACCTATCGGTCTGGATGTTTCATTCACATATTGTATCATATGCTCGACAGTTAACATGGTGTCTTTCGGTTCCATACCGATTTGCTCCATCGTCACCCCCAGAATCGCAGCAAATGGTGCAAATGGCTCACGATTCGCTGGAGGAATATCAACATGATACGGACTACCTTCACCAACAACAGGTATTAATGAACGAGGCAATTCATCCTCCTTATCATATTTCTCTTCCACCACCTCTCGTGACATTTCCTCATAGTATTTAGGCTCTTCTAGGATTTGTGTTGTCCAATCCAATTGTAATAAATTAGCCCATGTAAATGATGACTCTGGAATGATATACTGATCCCCCTGATGAATCGGCTGAACAATCGCCGACAATTTAGAGATTTCACCTTTTTTCATCAATTGAGTTCTACGAAGAGGAAAACGAACCAATTCATCAATGATTCGCTTTGTAAATAATTCAGGCGTGCTCACCACTCGTTCTCCTGGTTTTTCACTTAAGTCGACTTTCTCCGTCACATGTAATAAACACTTTCCTACATCTTTCTTCCAATAACATGTGCCAGAGCATGCCTCTGGTGTATTTATCATTCGACAATCTTTTCTCAAAAAAGACGTATCTTCCTTTTCCCAATCCTCCTTATCAGGATAGAACCATTTCAGTAATTCTGTTGAAATAAGCAGATAGAGACGTTTTCTTCTCTCATACTCTGGAAGATTCGAATTAAAAATAATATTTTCTATTTCTTTCCTTATTCCTGAACCCGCTTTATGACTAAGAATCCAATTAGAAACCATTAACCGAAATTGTTGATACAACTCTTCAAATTCCTTATAGGACGAGGAACGTACCAAACGAACATCCGATCCACAACGTTTGTCCACCGACATATCCTTCATATCCTGTGACCAATCACGATATTCTTTCTTATCATCCATTCCCGCCAATTGCTTATCAATCGCCCATTCAAATTCATCCACTTCCACCATAGATAGTTTAGACTTCTCCAATAAATCATCTATATCAGAATCTTTTTTAGGATGAGATGCAGGAATATAAATTCCATTTTCTAATTGAACCGCCACAATTTTTTTCTCCTCCTTATGACGAACCACATGCTTCACACGATATCCTGGATATAATGGAAATTTAGGCTCTATCTTTGTTTTATAATAGATAATCACGTCCTCTACTGTTGCTGGTTTAATATCTTCCCAATCCAAATAGATGTTTTTAATCGAAAACATACTGGAAATAGAAATAATACCATCATCCACTACAGGCAATGCTATCAAATAAGTGGAACCCGCCTTGGAACGAAACGCAACGCTGATCACATGATTGTAACTATCCTTTACAATTCCTTCTGGCTTGGAAGGGAATGCTTCCACCGCCATGGATAAAGGAATCATCGCCATGGGATTGATTCCTGCTTGTGCGGTGTACAGGGAACGATAACGACTTTTACATTGATTCATATATTCATCCACTCTCTCACGCACAATTTCTGGCCACCACGTACGTGATGCATTATTCCATCGTATAATCGTTTCATGAATCTCAGATTTTCCACCTTTTGCCGCCTCATTACTAGTATGTAAATATAATTCATAACGAGCCGATTCTAAATTCGTCGTACCAATCGGCTTCACTCTTCGCGAAATGAACGCAATGTCACAACGAAGATGACGATCCAATGATACACCAAACACTGGACATCGCACAGTGACTTCACTTGTCCCATTGTCTTCCATGACCACTAATAATATTCCTCTCGATACTAATAATCCTGGCTCCGCCAAAAGTGGCTGAATATGACGTAAATCTTTGTGCTGCGTTGGATCTTTGATAAATGCTCTAAAGTGCCAATACGCATTATAGAGACGTATCAGTGAATACATATTCGCACTTGTCACTGGGATTCCTAATCCAGAAGTCTTCTCAGACCACTCATGTAACGCTTGTTTTGTAGGAGGCATCGCATTCGTATTCGCTGGATGATAAAATTCTAATACCAAATTACCAAAATGAGAATTGATAAAAACACGTGGTGTCACAATCTGTAATATGTGTATTTTCACTTCTTCTATCGTATTCTTAAAAAGCAACGGAGCAATGACTGCAAGTAGCGATTCATTCTCCGAATATTCGGTACCAATACGCAAAAATCCATTCGCATTAGGACGTAATGACAAATGAATAACAGTACGTTTAACAATCGAATCACCTGAATTCTGTCTAAAATAGGTATCAAATGCAGGAGGGGCAATCGCAAATGTACCCGCATCAGGATGCTTATTCGATTCGAGAATGTATTTATTAGAAATCATTGCGAATAAGACTGCGTATTCAACTGGTTCTCCCGTTCGTACAGTAAGTTCATCTTCTTCTTCTTCATCCGATTCATCATTGTTGATGTTTCGCACATCCCTTTCCTGTAAATAGTCACGCACATGCGAAAATTCTGGATTGCTAATACGAAGTGTCGACTGCCTTACAAAACAACAGGGTAGCGCAAAATTGTTTGGATGCGTTATTTTATCTAAGAAGCTAATATAGCTGTGATATTTGTCACTACCCTGTTTATTTTTACGTTTAATAACAGTACGACCAACTGATGCTGCCTTTTTATTTGTAATTAATTTACCATGACAGAATGGACACGAATCCTCAGGCTTTTGATTTCCATCACGATCTGTTGTGGCTTCAAAATCAACGGGGCGAATCATGATTTCGTCATTGAGACAAAAATACTGAGGACAAAAATAGTAATGAATATCGTCACCAGTTGATCCATACCGCATCATAGTAACTGTTTCTTCCTTATCTACTGGCTGAGTGGGTTCTTCTAATCCTTCCAATGGATAAATGATCCAAAAAATAAGATCATCCGCGTAGATTTCTCTCATTCGTTCATATTGATCCTTTGTTAAAATGGATGGCTGACGATCATCATTTCCTGCACATTGTCGTGTATATCCATTCTTATCTTTGTCTGCTTTATAATTAAATAATGCTGGATCCATTTCTTTTAATTTGTTGATAAACCAACTTTTGGGGTCAATCAATTTCTGTTCTGTATCCACTTCGCTTTTGGCATCACTTGCTTCGCTTGCTTCTGCTTTGCTTGCTGCTTTGCTTGCTGCTTCCGATGAACCTTGAGCTGATTCAGATGCTCCCATATTATTCATTGCAAATGGATCTTCATCAAAGAAGATAGATGATGAGCTATTCGGCTCCATCGTCTGTTTAAAAGAAACATCTGCTGCTGTATGCGATTCATTTGACCGTGAAGGCTCTTCTCGTTTGAGGGTCTCATTCTTTATTACCGCTTCTACTTTTGAAAAAACATCACTCTTCGGATTATATTTGAAATAGCTATCATCTTCAATAAATAGAAGAGACAACAAGGTACAAATACGACGATAGGTATCAACATTATCAACACGATTCAGATGAACAAAATAGGACGGATGCTGCGCATAAATATGAATGTCTATTCCTGGATTAAAACTTTCAATAAATTCTCCATCATCTGGAATCTGTAGCGTAAAAATGTCCTTCTTGTTGCGCCACTCTATAAACGCATCCATTGCCTCCTTCTTCGAAAACTGGAATTCATTTTGAATCGCATCCACAATGTTTACATCAGGCGCTTCTCCATCCAATGATAGATTTGTGACAAGCTGCGTAATGAACGTAAAAATATTATTTTCATTCGCATACTGACTCACACCCTTATACCGCAAGGATATCATGGGATTATCCTCAGGAATGGATTTGATTTCTTTCAATAAGGTCTGAAAATGGGGGAGACGTCTCTGAATGCGCGCTTTATTAAATTTTGCAGATTTGCTATTTACCTTGATCGAAAACATAACAGCGATTTCACGAAGTTCAAAGCTATCATACGATTGTGGCAATCCAATAAATACATTCTCTAAAATTCTCGTAAAATGGCGAAAATCAAGAATAGGATTTAATTTTCGTACACTCTTCGGCGGTTGTAACAATAATTTAATCGTTCCATCATTTAACACATGAATCGTTCCATAAATCGGCGGATTATTTGATATGGCTGGACGATGAATGTATTTGATACAGCAAAAATCGATCCCTGGTGTAGGTGATATTTCTCTATTCCATACTTCTAATACACGTGGATCCTCGAGAGAAGGAATGGGTAGAATTCCATCTACGTGAAGCTTTGTGATTCCCGAACCTTCTGCAGGAAGAAGACGAAGATAAGGTCTTATTTTCTCAGCACGAATTTGATAAAACATGGACGCGCATCCTTCAAATCCTTGTACTGGTTTTTTCCATGTTAATAACATTTGTCGTATTCCTGTCACTTCAATGCTTGGCAGGGACAACTCTTGTTCCAATAAATAATTGATAAGGTTCAATGATTCCTCACGACTAGAAACAAAAAATTTAATTTTCTCTAAAAAATCTTTATCCTCATCCGTCGCACGGTAAGGTCCTTCCACATTCACATCAGGAAAATAAGGAGCAAATCGTTTGTTCCAATCCTGATCTCCAATGGGTTGCATACCTTGATAGCTTTTCATTAATACATCCAATGTAAACACGTGAAACACGGGGATTCTACCATCTCTTGGCTTCAAGAAAACATCCTCAATCGTACTACGTCCACGAAATTCACAATTCGGACTCGCATAACTTCCATCCGATGTAATAAAACGAATATCGGGTTCGCTCCCAATTGCCCGACTTGGATGCTTTAACCGATAGGTCTGTTTTGGATCATTTGTTCCATTCGGATACCATAAATAATCAATCGGAAGATACAATGTATCCACTTCAGGATTTTTATCATCATAGGCAGCATCTCCCACAGGAACTCCTACAAACATGAATCGTGGAAGAAAGGTCGCATCATTTTTATAGAACGCACAAATCATTCGCTTGATGTCATCAATCGTATCAAATGGATACACCTTATCAAATCGAATCGAATCATACTTCTTCCCTCCTTTCCATATGAAGCATTGAACCGGGGGGACATTTTCACGTAAATTAGAAAGTGGTTCAGGATAAAGTATTTGTTTGATATCAGAAGACATCCCTATCGCTTTTTTATAAAAAAAAGCGATAGCCATGTATCACAATCATATTCACATGATTTTATATTTATTTTTTACTAGAAATTGTACCAATTTGAAAATTCGTTCCGTCTTTTGCTGGATCATATCTCGGAGAATCTGTAATATAGACACCACAATAGCTAACAGGATGTGCAGAGAAATTTGTATATTTATATATTCCTAATGCTTCTGCCTCCTTCAGAAGCCATCCAAAATTGTTCCAAAAATCAGGTCCATGTCCCACCGATTCCGTACAGACATGCGCCAATTCATGAATCGCCACAAATAACATCACATTATCATTGACCAGACTTTCATTGACACCATCTCTCTCTCGTAAACACATATGAATTGATTCTCCCTTATTGATGGTAGACGATGTATGTTCTTCATCAGGGGTCGCCTCCATAAATCGTGCGGGATCGGAACGAAAGTTACGAACCATCTGTTTCACTTGGGGCTTGTCTGGATACTTTTTCTCCAATGAATCACATAGTTTAACAAGCTTACCTCGAATATGTGCCATTAAATTAGCAGCTTCCTGTTTATCGGGCATATCACGTACCTTGTATTGCTTTCCATCCACCGTGGACGTCACATAGGTAGTTGGAAATTGACCACCACCAATAATAGAGCGAAAAAGTGAATTGGCTGTGTCAAGAATGGACATTCCTTCTGATGTCACGTGAGGTTTCCTTTAGATACGATTGATTTAGTTAATTTCAAGGGATCGGTGGCTGATATCAGGTCCAATTGTCGACTGGAGAAAAATACTAACAGGAACCTGAGGGTTTGGTGGCTCGGAACGAATCTGAAGATTGGCATTACGCAAGCTCTGTCCCACAGTGTTCACACCAATCAAGGCACCTGCACTAAGAAAGTTCTTACCCTTTAGAGATCCTGGACCCATAGGGTTCTGTTCTGCCCAAATACTGTTCATGTCCTTTGGTAATAACTCGGCGGGAGTCAACTGGTCACGTGGATAGCAACCCGCGGGAGCTTCTGCTGCGCCAAAGGAAGCCGGACCTTCATAAGAACTCAAATCGGCAAATCCTTCGCTTGAGCCTGGTTGAATTTTTAATTCATTACCAGCCGCCTGGTTGCTTTGTGGGTCTCCATTTGGTACTGGATTATTATGGGGATTGCTATTTGTGATATGTGCGAGTGGCTTACCTGGAAACGCCATTTGTCCTGCTTCCTCAGAACCATGAGCATTTCTCAAGATTTTCATGACACCATCCGCAGGGGTGTTAGCGAAGGTATCCTTACCAAGAGCAGCAAAGCCTTCTCTTCTCATAAAACGAAAAAAAGAGGGGTTATATTGATATACTACGAAAAGAAGAACTAGAACAATTATTATTGCACTCAGCATTTCTATACCTGCCATTACTTGCTATAAAAGAATGAGTGGCATTCTTTTATAGCGAATTGATATGTGAAAATCAACTTAATTAATTTCAAGAGAGCGGTGACTGATATCTGGTCCAATCGTCGACTGGAGGAAGATACTGACGGGAACCTGAGGATTGGGTGGTTCAGAGCGGATCTGAAGATTGGCATTGCGCAAACTCTGTCCTACCGTATTTACACCAATCAAGGCACCTGCACTGAGGAAGTTCTTACCCTTTAGAGAACCAGGTCCCATGGGGTTCTGCTCTGCCCAGATGCTGTTCATGTCCTTTGGTAGAAGCTCGGCGGGAGTCAACTGATCACGTGGATAGCAACCAGCGGGGGCTTCTGCGCTGCCAAAGCTAGCCGGACCTTCGTAGGAGCTCAAATCGGCAAAGGGTTCCTTCTTCTTTTCATTCTCAAAACCTTGTGCTGGTTGCGCCGTGCTTGTCATAGCCATTGCCTTCTTATTATCCTCCTCAGCCTTCTTAGCAGCATTCACATCATCAGCAGCCTTCTTAGCAGCATCATCTGCCGCCTTATCATCATTAACAAAGCCTTCACCACGTCTCATAAAACGAAAAAAGGATGGGTTATATTGATATACCACGAAAACAACAATGAGAAGAACGAGTGCGATTAAAACGACGTTCTGCATTTCTATACCTGCCATTACTTGCTATAAAAGAATGAGGGCATTATTTTATAGCAAGTGGATGCCGAACACCTCCTTTTTAAAGTTGCACTTCCTCATCGGATGACTCATCAGATGACTCTTCGGAATCAACATCCGTATCGGACATCTCATTTCCGTATTTATCATAATACATTCTCATTTGCCGTTCCGCCTTGTATTGTGCCAATTTTGCCTTTAGACGTGCCTCTTTCACTTTCTGTTTATCATAAAACCGATCTGAATGATTCAAATCGAAATCGACGTCCGTAGCATTTCCATCGATTGTCAAATCATCCAAATTCAACTCCTCTACCTTCTCGTCCACCTGATCCGGAAGAGTATTGATCGCCGTAGTAGTAGGTTCTGTTTCAAATAATACCGGAATATCAATCATAACCGGTTTGCAACGATAGTCCCATTGCACCCAAAAAATACCACTTAGAATCTTAATTGTAGTCGGTACTAATGTAATCGTTGCTGGAAAGGTTTGATCATATATAAACTCCTTATGATGGTGCTTTGTAATCTTATTGATTTGTTCTACCGTATAGGGTTTCGCAAATAGCTTGGACGAGGCTTGCATAAATTGCTGAACAAATTGTGTGATCCATTCATTATTCTCAGAAAGTATGACGCGCACCGCCGACTCGGAAACATCCTCTACATCATTTGCGATGAAGGAAATACACTGGTCATCGGTTGAGAATTCAATAGAAAAGGTATAACATGTCTCAATCGATCCTTTCTTCGTATCGGTATGTTTTGAATAAACAGGTGGGTGGAAGATTGGCATTTCTCTGAACACAGCGATTAGAAGAGATGAGATAATTTCACCGCACTAACAAAATGGCACCAGACCGGACAAAGGATAAAGATCGATTTGCCCATATGTTAAAAGTATGGATTGACCAATTTGCCCTTTCTTTATCTAGCTCCGATACCAAAAACTATATCCAACAACTGGTTATTGAGCCTTTCCTACAATTTATTCTTCAACGATCCTTTCCATATATGATGATTGCGATTTGTGTATTTTCTGCGATTTTAATCCTTGTTGTTCTTACTTTTGTATTATTATTAATGAATCATAACAAAACGGTCCAATGTCCATTCTGTGACAGAACATTCTCATAAATTACCCACTGTATTCATAGAAAATATGGCTGATTCCGGTATCGGAACCTCTGTACGGCATTGGTTACATTATAGCAATTTAGCAGCATCTTTTTTTAAACAATACAATTCCGCTCGAAAAATACGGGATGACTATGAAAGATCCATTATTAACACTCTCCAACAACGCAATATTGAAAATGCAACTATCCAAATCAGCGGCGGACAAATTCGTATTCAATCCAAGCGAGAACCCGTTCAATTGTCCCTTACACGCGTAGAAGAGCTCATCGCTGGCTACTTTAAACAACGGGGTGGAAAAGATGAGACGAAAGATATCATGCTCTTTTTAAAAGCCAATCGTGGTTATCATATTACTAAATCACTTAAACAAAGTGGTATTGCTCCTAAGCAATTAGAAATGCAGTAAATATATCATACGATATGATTCTATATCATGTAAGTATGCTATTTCTAGTATGGTCACCCTTCCATTTAGACTGCCCATGTGCCTGCCGAAAAAGTGTTGACTGGAATTTCATTGAGTTGCCCCTTAAAATCTCGCACCTTCTTGTCATATTCCATGACAGCGGGTATCATATTATTCTTGTTTGCGGCATGATAGCGATCATCTGTATCATTTTCATTCGGACGATCGCCATAACAATTCACACCAAATCGTAATTCGGGATTATCAAAATAACCCCCATTGATTCCTGGAATTCCACACGATCCACGCTGCTCTTCGGGTCCTGACTGTAATTTATCATACGTTTTCTTCTGTGTGGGATACACCGCCGTCTGACCCTTAATCCATCCATAATTGCACCAATCTGCACCCTTATTATACGCCTCCTTCACTTGATCGTATGTCGCTAATTCCGCCCCAAATGCCTTGCAGAGTGGTTCCGCATCCGAATAAGTATATTTGTCCTGGGCAATATTAAATACTGACTTTCTTTTTGGGATAAGCTTTTCTATCACATTCAGTTGCTCCTTAGGTGGCTGTTCAGGAATAAAAGTTGGAGTCAATGGAGGCGCACTAGGTTTAGATGCCCCAAACAGTTCCTTGATTGTCTCCCATGTTTTTGTCAATCCTAATGCGATTTGGTCACGAAAATAGATAATAAGCGTTAGAGCTAAAATAAAGATTCCCAATAATATAACGATATAAATGTAGTATTCAGATGATGCATTCGTATTGACAGCATCGTTAATAGAGTCACTAATCGGTTTTACTGTACCATTCATTACAGATGTAGGTAATACAGTAGAAAGAGTACTATTAACAGTACCCACCGATGCCTGTAAAAATGAACTATTTGTATTGATGGGACGATTGGTAGAGGGCTTATTGATTACACTCATTCTATTAGATGAAACTATTGATTATGATACTAAAAATATTTTTGTATCATAACAAATAAAACGATAACACACCTCTCCATGATTTAGACACCATCATCTACCGTACGATTTCCTCCACGCGTATTAATGTATTTTCTCTGTTCTGGCGTGGTGCACACGCATCCCATATCAGAAGCATACGTGGAAGAGCAGCACTCTGGTTTGGCTTGGTTGTTCTTAAAGATAAAGAGACTATCGGGACCGGGCTCAAACTTTGGACCTAACAGCGGCTCATTGGGATCGGTATCACGCCAGCTACTCACCCCGTTCGATGGCACAATACGAAGGTTATCAAATGGTCCAATGGGATCACCCTTCGATGATCCAATGTTGGATGGTCCAGCGTTTTCAAGGAAATAGCTCGTAAATCCCTCATCCATACCATACTGATGAGAATAAACCATCATTAAATTGGCAATTAACAACAATATTAATCCGGTGATTAGAAACCCTGTTTTCATTCTACTGAATACATATTAGATATTCTTATGACGACAAGTGGTAAGATTTATGAACCGGAGAGTCGGGCAGCTACAAATGAATAGGTTTCGTGAATAGACTGATACCCTACTTCCGTAAAATCTCGCACTGTCACTTCTTTCTGTAACACCTCGTCCCAAATCGTAAACTCACCATCATCAGTAATCAATGTCATTCCTTCGATCGTCTCCTCACCATATGGTATTGTACGATCTCCTTTCATCCATACACCATCCCTCTCTTCATACAATTCCGTATGCCACGTATCGATGCCACTGTATTTATCACCGTACTGAACATTCTCTACCTCTGCATGAATCACACCACGCACCCCTTGCTCCTTTCCGTTTCGATCAAGAACCGTACCCCCTGGAAAGGAAATCTCAGATAAACGCACCCATCCCTTCCCTGTCTTCACCTTCACACCCTTTCCCATTACCGCTACATCACACTCCTGCTTCACATCCTTCTTCCATTTTTGATAATTCTCATATTTATTTAACATACACAATACCATATAATTCCACATATACTGCCCCCTCTCATCCTCATTACTAATCTCCTCCCAATCACGATATAGTGTCGTTGATGTTATTCCACATACCGGAATAATATTCGATGTTGTATTAAAACAATAGACAATTGCTGATTTCTTATCTGATGGCACTGCACGTTCATCACTAGATACTGCCTTCCATACCTTATCTGTTCCTTGTACTAAGTGCGATTCTGATACATACACGCCATCTAGACAATAGAGTTCGACATGAGTACCGTCCATTTGGACAACAGCCGTCACTTTTCCATAAGTACCTAATTCATCTCCTACCTTGATGTCTTGTACACGTTTTCTTGTCTCCTTACCATCCTCCTTTACAAGAATCGGTGTATCCTCTGAAAAACAGAATCCTTTACGCTGACCTTCTGCTTCACTCGCAATCGCACCTGATATGACACCTGAAAGGATAAGTACACCCGTAATAATCGTACCGAGTGTTGCTAAAATAATAGGCATGATAGGAAATAGGATAAAAAAGAGAATGATGATAATAATTAACATGATTCCGCAAATAATCATAATGACACGAATGACATAGAGAATAAAATTAATGATTCCACGAAACACAGTTAATCCTGTAAAGATCATGGAGGTGACGATTCCATTGATACGATCGATTGCCATTTTAAAATATTGTAACATCCGATTCATTTCAAAGACAGATGACGAAAATTTCTTAAAATAGGAAGAAATGTATTTCATAAACGCATTATACATATTTTGAGCAATGTTTCTCACCATATTAACAGCATTCGTAGCAGTTATGGAAACATCCACTTGTGTTCCAAGTATTTTCGCAATTGGCTCTGAAAACAAATTAATAAAATTGTCCACATAGGATTTCATACAAAAACTAAAATTATCACCAGCAAATGTGCCATTCGTTCGGGTATCGGTATCGGGTTTGAAAAAAAAGGCAGCGGTCATGATCGGCAAGTCACAACGGCGATTTTTCCAATCATTCATCACTGTGGACCGCTCCAACTGACCAATGGTAAATCCTAATAGAATTAATAATCCCAATGTAATAAGCATGAAAGGCCATTTTGCTTCCATCTTCTTTTAGAAATAGAGAGATTAGTCATTGCCAAAAATTCATAGTGTAGAAGATGACGGCTTGGATAGGAGCCGTTGCGTGTAATATTGTTCCGCATCCGGAGAACACAATTCCATATAATCTCTTACAATCATACCATCTTCTAATTCAATTTGTGAATGTGGAACCACAACAAAGGATACCCACTCAAACGGTTCCGTTGTCCACATATAATCTTCGCCACATCGATTCCACTGATTCGCCTCCTTGTTCCAATATAATGTAGCAGGTGTCACCTGAATGCCATTTGGTAATTTGCACACTTCCGTCACTTGTCTCCTAATCAAACCCACTACCTGACATCCCGTCGATAACGTATCACCAATTTTAATATCCTTCGCTTCCACTAATCCTGATTTCGTCTTTATCTTACTATGTTCCTCAATTGCGAAACAACTGTCTTCATAGGTATAATCATTATTCTTCGGCTTTTTCCATCCATTCAGACGACTATCAATAAAATTTAATGTGTCTCGGTCTCCTTCCGATGTCTCATCATAATCCATAAAAGTAAGATATTCCACTGGAATCTTATGATCAGATGTATTCACACAATACAATAAATCATCAGAATCCCATGGACCCAATACTATCGCATGAGGATGCTCCCCTGCCATAATGGGACGACCTTCATGCATCACATAAT
The DNA here is from genome assembly GCA_964646395.1 of uncultured Bacteroides sp. Lineage (GTDB taxonomy): Bacteria > Bacteroidota > Bacteroidia > Bacteroidales > JACABE01 > JACABE01. The sequence goes on along the minus strand of CAZYEM010000056.1, from coordinate 3,616 downwards.
GATTCGTACTCACCTTCACACGACCCAATTGCACCATGTCTTGCCCCCTCGAATAAAATTGGAAGGTCGCCGTCACCACCGACTTCCCTGGAAGAAGCACATCGCCTATCTTCACATCCTTAATTGGCACTCTTCTTCCCTTTTCATGAGTGGAGTCTTGAACAATCAATTCTGTTTCTCCTGGAAAACAAAACGTATCCAGGAAAGAAAAGAGAAACGTATTCGTAAAGGATGTGACACCTGTAATACCAGACATACCCATATACATGACTGAAAAGAGCGTAGCATACATTCGTCCAAATAGCGATTTCATTGTAATGGCACTGACCCGTAATTGAAAGAAGAACTTAGAAATACGATCTGTAAATTCTTGAAAAATGACATTGATTCCACCACCCAGTGTTGCAATGGTATTTCGTATGGAATTGATTGAATTAAAAATGGACTGAAGCATTGTCGTAAATTGCCCAAAAATACTTCCTATGGATCCAAGAAAGGGTAACGAAAAATTACTAAAAATGTTCTGTAAACAAAACTCGAAATTTTCCTTCGTATTATAACCAAATAAACCAGCAAATGGCATAATTAATGGACTACATCGATGTTTTGACCAATCCTTTGTTATATCTTTTAGGTATGATGAAGCCGATAGCGTTATTATCGCAACAACACCAATAATAATAAGTAATATCATAAATAACAATGCATTCGAAAAGGACCATAATTCATGTGGTGCGGATACCTCCATACCAGATGTAGGCGAATCTGCCATCTTCCTACTGACCACTAACAACCAAGTATAGCCAATATTTCTTATTTATTTCACAGACACCCTCTGTCTCTCGGACATAGCATGCTACCTCATTTTTAACAGGGTAGTATGCTCGGTAGATAGTACTTATTTCTTTTTCAGATAATGGAGTCTTATCCAATCACGATCTTTAGCAAAGATTTTACTTGCATCGGGGGCATGAGTCACCGATAATTTAGCAACAGCATCTAACTTGTGATACACAGAGAGCGCCCCATACGCCGTAACTGCCTTGACCAATGCTTTCTCTCGCGATAAATCGGATAAACGATATTGATAACCATATTTAATTAAATCACCCTTCCGGAGTTTACCAATACGTTTCATCGTTGAATTGTGTTTTTTAATACAACTTGCTGGAACAGTGACATACTGTACTTTAGGACGTACCGTATATAATTTTCCCTTACGACGAACCGTGTACCCTGAATTTTTAATGGTAGAACGAAATTTACGCGTATAACCTTTACGCTTCGTATATCCTTCAGGGCATTCTATGTTATTCGTACCCATTCTTCTATTCTATTTCATTATTATTTTTGTAATAATGGATGTTTCCGAAAATGTACATCCAAATAATCCGTATATGGTATGGTATCCACATATTGATTTTTACGAAAGAAAGCGATGATCCAATGTACCAGTTCACTAATCATTGGTCTTGTTTGATAAGGAAATGACAGTAATTGCTTCTGTAATTTCTCCTCGGTGATCGTCTGATTCTCAATAGTTATACATATTTGATAAAGATTCATCATTTTCTTAAGATACGTCAATAATAATTCATTACTTTGCGCCTCCTCTGATTTTAATTCAGGTCCAAAAATAATAGAAGTATATAACTCACGCTTCACTTGTAGCACTAATTTCTTACAGTCTGAAGAAATCAGCACAAATGGTGTTTCATTATACATGTCATCTTCCTCCTTTTCCTCCTCTTCCTCATTATATTCTTCCTCTTCCTCTTCCTCTTCCTCTTCCTCTTCCTCTTCCTCTTCCTCTTCCTCCTTATATTCCTCTTCCTGAATACTTCTATCGTACGACATAATCCTAGTAGATAGTGCTACTATTTAGCAATCACACCATACACGATACATAGTATACCTACCACCATGATCATAGAGGAATTTGAGGAAGAACAAAATCCTTCTGGGCGAATAACGGAAGGCTTTCCCGATTTGACTTTGGGATCATACATACTATCAGCATCAGCCTGTAATGCCGTTGCCGCCAAATTCTCATTTACATTATTTAATTGCGATGCTGCAGCTGAATTTCCACTTCCGGAACCGCTAATAGGCAATGCTGCCACCTGCACGACCCCAGGCGATGATATTGCGCTCATTCTCTATTGGTGCGTGTGAGTATAAAAAGGTTTTTCTGTAGTCTGTTAGTATGTCTAGACAGTTGCCACCTGTTCACCGTCAATCCATTGCCGAAGCAACGGAGGAAGCCGAATCCAGAACACTCGATTATCATCCCGCCGAACGTGCCCAATACATTCGCACCATGCTTCGTGATATTGCCCGATGGATGAGCGAGGGTGAAACAAAAGAAATGATTACTGAGAGGATTCCAGAATTCGTAGAAATCTACCCTGAACTCTTCAAGAAAATCATTACCCGTCAAGACCTTGCCCCCATTCAAACCATGCTTGCCATGCTTGATAAAATGGGACAGGGGCAATTGTCACAACATCAGGCGTCTATTCAAGTAGGTCAGAAACTTGTGGATCGCTATGTGACTCCTCAATTGAACGGTGCCGCTGAACGTAAATAGGTACATTAAATCGTATACACCAATCATAACTCGTCTTCTCATTCCTTCTCAAATAGGACTGTATCACCTCTTCATCTTTTTGCTCAATCATCTGAAATACTTTTTCAAGATACCCCGTCTGTAACTTGAATGAGCGTTCTCGTAGCCCATTCATAATTCCCTTAAATTCGTCCGAATAGCCCCCCTGGAAAAGTGATTCCAATGGCTGCTGATTATGTATCATACTACACCATAATCGCATCACATCCATTTCTTTATCCGAACATCCTGTAAATCCCTTCCCAATAAAATAGTGCTCAGGATTACACGGACGACTCATTCCAGGCTTATACATGGACCATTCTTGAAAATGACACGACAGAAAATACAGAAGATCCATCGTAGATTTGTGATAAAAATCAAATAGTTTCAAAATAAAAATACCTCCCTTCTTCAATACTTCCAATCCAATCTTGGTCGATGCCAACAATAATGGAAAGATCATTTGCTCTTGTTTCATATAATCATATGAAAAATCAAATCCACCATCCGCCGTGAAAATGTGCATTTTTCCTCCACCATCTGATTGAATCGCATGGTCAATAAAATGTTGCTGATTCTCTGGCTTCATAATATCACCCGTCTCATCCTCTCCAAACAGAATATGAACATTCTTGTTTTTCTGTAAAAAATGTGCAGCCCTCTTCCATCCAGGAATGTTACTCTGTTTTGATTTTAACGTCATCGCCATACTCGTCTGGATTTTTCTCTTCTTTTTCGATGCTTCATCAAATAGCGCCTCAATAAATCCACCTGGACCCTCACACACATGTGCTGTGCGAATAGGCTCCTCTGGAAATCGTTGGAAAAAATCTAGCAAATCCAACATCTCAATCATCTTAAAATACGATCGTGACAGTGGCTTTAAAAAACAAATCGAATCAGGAAAATTATCATATTTTCTCTGCGTATACACCAATTCATATGGATTAACGATTTTCTTATAATACTCCCAGTTTTTACCATTCGTCAATTGCTGCTCATAAT
>CAZYEM010000055.1:0-17891 GCA_964646395.1 uncultured Bacteroides sp. | reverse complement strand
GCAATTCCAATCAGGCAACCTATTGTATTAGCAATAAAATCATAAATGCTTGCTTGTCGTCCCCAGTTCATTATTCCTTGTAATATTTCAGTTATTCCGCCAAAAGTTGTACTGTAAATAAATGCAAACCAGATATTATGAGAACGTAAAAAGGTAAATAAATATTGTTTGCCAAAAGCTATAATAGATAAAATTGCTAAAGTTCCAAAAATAAAGAAATGAATCAATTTGTCTGGTGAAAATAAATCTATAAAAGAAGGAACCTTTGGGAAATATCCTCCTGGCGGAATAGTTAACAGTAAAATGACTATTGACCAGATTATTACAAAGACATTGTATTTTAGAAACATGCTATAAATAAAAAAGCTTCAATAATTTATATTATTGAAGCTAATATTTTTTCAAAATTTATTAAACCCCAATGCTAGCTTTATAAGCAGCAGCATCAAGTAGTTCATTGATTTGATCTGGATCAGAAATTTTAATTTTTACTATCCAACCTTTTCCATAAGGATCTTGATTTATGAATTCAGGAGTTCCTTCTAATTCTTCATTAAATTCGAGAATTTCACCTGTAACAGGCATAAACATATCAGAAACAGTTTTAACTGCCTCGATTGTTCCAAAAGCTTCTTCTTTTTCAATGGTTTCTCCAACCGTTTCAACTTCTATAAAAACGATATCGCCTAATTCGCCTTGTGCAAATTCTGTAACACCAATAAAAGCTTCGTTACCTTCAACTCTTAACCATTCGTGATCTTTTGTGTACTTTAAATTTTCTGGTATATTCATTTTTTATTGTTTTTTTTAATTTTCAAAATTACAATTTTTTATTATATAAGTTTATTAATTTTCAAAAATTATTGTGCCAAAGAAAATCTTACACTAATACCGGCATTTGTTGTTGAATTTGGAAATGTTGATGAAATGTAAGGATTATTAATTACTTTATCAAAGAATAAACGTAATGTGAATCTTTCGTTCATTTGATAATCAGCTGATAAGTTTAAAGAAATAACTTGTTGCCCGGTTGAAATCTGATTCACTTCCTGATCAACTCTTCTTAAAATCGTTTTATTGGAACGTATTGAAAAATCACATTTTACGTTAATATCACTTTTCATCGGTTTACTTGAACCTCCGGTATTTATTCTGATTTCAATATCTTTAAATCGATACCCAAGTCCTATAATAAATTCATTACTTGTAAGTTCTGTTAATTGATTGTTTACAAAACTTAAAGATAAATTTCTTGATTTTTTGAATTCAATATTTGTAAGCAAACTATTAACCCAAGCTAATTCAATTTTTATAAGTGGGCTAAACTGTTCTGTAATAGTTACCTGATCAATTTGTTTATCTGAAATAAAATTGCCAGTATTATTTCTTACGTATTGATACCCATTATCGTCAGGCTTATAAAGGATATTGGTTGCATAAGATCCTACACTATAGCTTGAACGATATGCATTTGAAATTGTAATAGTTCTGAATGTTTTCTTAAAAATTTTCAATTTACCTAATCCAGTATAATTCAAAGTCCAGTTTGGTATAGGAATTTTTGGAAATGGATTTAATGTTATTCCACTTGGATCTCTACCGGAATAAGCAGCTAAAAAAGCTGGAATTAAAACTTCCTGAGAAGTTGGACCATATCCATAAGGATATAATTTACCTGTAAGTGTATCATATACTTGTGGCTGATTATATGAGTTCGGATTTGCAGTTGAGAGTCGTGCTGCTATAGTGCTTCTGTAATCTAAGAATTTTTTGAATATTTCGTTTGAATTATCTTCATTATCACCAATAAAAGCTGTAGAAATTGTCATATAAGAAATGCTGAAGCTTCCGGTTGTCGTTGGAGCAGATGTTTTAAAATCTCCATCTTTGTTGGCTTTAAAGTATTCGCTGTGATTTTCGGAATAGGTTCTGTTTGCTGTAAATTCGATTTTCAAATCGTTAACTGGTTCAAAGGAAGCACGAGCATTAACAGAGTTGGAATATTTATTTAAATATGCGTTGTTTAAGAGAGTATCTCTTGAAATCCAATTGTTTCTGATAGCTTCGGGACGAATATCTGCTTGAGAGCCAAAAATAAATCCCATTCCAGGTGCATTCTGCGACCAATTATTTCCTATCACATCAGGTTCCGGAATAAAACCAGGTAAGAAAGTTCCATTGTTTTCTGTAAAACTGATTGATGCGGTTTTGAATCCCATGATAAATCTCAGCACGCCATCAGCAACTTCCTTGAAATAATTTACATTTTTAGTTTTTGCACTATCGTTTTCATTTTTTGCAGGTTCTTGTAAATCTTCCTTCAGGTTAGGTCTGCTATTTCTACCAGGCATCATCGAATTACGTTGTGGTTGAGATTTTTTATTTATACTTTCAAGATATTTAATTTTATTGAAAAGGGTAGTCATATTCAGACTTCCGTTCAATTGTTTTGTATTATTATTCTCTATTGTATTTCCTAATCTCTTAAGTGAAGTTGGTGATCCTTCCCATTTATAATCAGCTCCATATCTTGCCTGAGCTGATACCCATTCCAAACCAGGAATTTTATTAATTGGTATAGAATAGTTTATGTTGATATTTTGGTTGAAACGCTGCATACGACCAAAATCCATTATATTTCCCCAAATGGAATCCCGTTTTTCTTTCGTGTCTATTTTCCCTTGAGGTTCATCAATTGTAGCGTTTGCAGTAGCATTATATTCAAACTGAAGTGAAGTTGCAAAGTCATATTTAAAGCCATAAATTCTATTCCAATCAAATTTCTTAAAATAAGTAGGTTCTAAAATAATCAATCCTGCACTTTTATTGCGAAGTTTGTTTTCGTTGTATTCTCGATTCATTTCTGTTCTGAACGATAATAGTTTAGGTTCGTAGAAAAAATGAAAGTCTTTTACAAGTGTTAAGGCTTTTGTTTTTCCGATAAAGCCAATTTTATCAAATGGTCTGATAGATTTTGGACTTTTTGAATAATTATAGCCCAAACCTCCACGATAAACTTTCTTTATATCATATTCAATATCAATATTTCTTCTGAAAATTTCTGAATAAGAATAAGACACATCAAAATTTTCAATATCATAAACCCTGGATTTTATTGAATTACCCGTTTTTTCTTTACGGACATTCATAAAGTTAATATTTTTACGTGTAGTATAATCCTGAACCAATTGTCTTACGGAATCTCTTTGGGCTTCTGTTTGATAGCTTGCCAGATCGTTTTCAAGTTTTACATCCGGATCGAGTGGGTTGTATTCCGGATTGCTAACTGATTTTGAATAGTCATAATGCATTGGAATTTTCAAGCCAATTTTTTCATTGAAAAATTTCCCTAATTCCAGATTTGAAGCAATATCGAATGAAGATATATCTTCTTTTTGTGTTTCATTTATTTTCTTTTCAATGCTTCCAAAACCGGCAGTAGAGTGTGTTCCTGATATAGATACATCTCCCAGATCGGCCAAATTAGCTCTAACTCTTGCTGTAGCCGCCCATCCTGTTTTGTCATTAAAATCGGTAAGTCGTAATTCATTAATCCAGATTTCAGCAGATTTTGGCAACATATCGTCCATATCGTTTAAATTCTGTTTTTTCGGATTTCTAACACCTATCATTATGGTATTTACATTACTTATACTTGGCGAACCTACAACGATGTATTTGTAATTACCATCATTTTCTGTATAAAAATTGGTATAACTCATATTATTATTACCCGATCTGATTAATTGATTTCTGCGTTCTTTAACAGAAACTAACTTTTCAAGATTAATAATCATTTCATTAAAAGTTGGCCAGATTAGTTCGGGCTGAGTTGATCCAACGCCCCATTGTGTAAAAGCTACCGGAATTTCTATTTCATAATAATTTTGTGTAAAATCGGAACCCATACGAACAAAAACCTTTAAATCACCTGTATTAAGCTCTTCTTCCACTTTTGCCTTTTCGGCATGTATATACATTTTTAAATTCTTAAACTGGCGAAAATCGAAATCAGTTGTTTTGTAAATTGCTCTTGCATCACCGTCACCTAAATTAAGAACCCTCATACTTAAAGATTGTTCGTTGAGTTTCTGAAGATTAGTACTTGCGTTGTTTACTTCTCTTTCTATACCTAATGGAATAACATAAGGTATTGGAGTTCTTTTCCCATTTTCCTCAATATTAACAGCAGATACATTAAATGTAGTACTTGATTGATCTACTGGAGAATAATCTCCTGGTGTAAGTAGTTGATTATTGTATTTTCTCCATTCACCTTTTACCAAATCCAATGTTGCAAAACGACAGATAATGTCTTGCGAAAAACCTTTCAGAAACATTCTCATAAAACGGATTGATTGGAAGTTTTGTATTTTTCCAACGGTTTTGTCAGGTGAGCGAACCGGTACTTTAAACTGATACCATTTTACGTTGGTTGTAGCACCATTTGGCAATCTAACACCTTGAGCAAGATGAACATCTGAAATGTAATTTTGTCCAACTTCCATTTTGCTTGGTTTCAAATCAATAACATACTGATAATAATTTTCTGATTCACTAAGCGTGTTATCTGCATTAATATCTTCCACATTTGGCATTGTAGTTGCATTCGTTGGATAATTTTCGGGGCTTTGGTCTGAAGTTGGTGAATTCCCGTCTGGTCCGTTGAAATTTTTATAACGTTCGTTTACATTTGAGTAAATTGGGTTTTGATCATAATCCGATCCACGGAAATAGTGATAATTATCACCGGAAGGATCCGCGGTTGCTTTTAAATAAGCTTGAGAACCAGTGCCTAAAAAAGGAGAATTAATAATTTTTGCAATATAGGTTGTATCAAAGAAAGTAATTTCATCGTCTGTTTTTAAACCATCATATCCAACATCCTGAAAAGCTCTTGAAGCTGAATTATTATCAAAAGAATTAACCAAAGCCTGTAATTTAGGAACTCTTCCCCAAATAGTTGTATCTACATTTGTTGCTACTGCAGAAATAGGAAGTCCATTTTCAAAACTTTTTCTTCCATCTTTTAAAATATCTTCTGAAATATCACCTAAGTTGAAGTATAACTGACCTCCAGAATGAAGTGGATTTCCCCCTTGTCCATCAGTTCCAATAAAAGGATCCATCAACCAAAACTCAATATATTCAACATTGGTTGCTTCAAAATCTGTGGATTCAATTTTTCGCATTATCCCACCCCATCTTGTATCTGGATTTTTCAGGCTGCCATCTGGATTTATACCTAAGGAAAAGCCAGGTTTACCATCTACATCATAATTATAAGGTCCTCTTTCCGAAGGATAGTATGCCAGATTTAAAACCGAAATATTGGTTGGTGTGCCATTAGCCAGTTCTTTATTGGGGAATACTTCTGTTTCATATACTTCTCTTGCATAAGGTTTTGAAATATCTTCCTTGGTTACGTTTGGTGGTTTGGAATCAGATCGGTAAAAGATAGAAGGATCTATTACATACCATGCTAATTTTGAACGGTTAAAACCATAAGCTAATCCTGAGTTTGGTGATCCTTCAGGAAAAAGATTACTTTGAGTTTGACCTTGTGGTACACTTGCAAGATACCAATTTCCATAATTTTTTAGGTCGATAGATGATTTACTTCCTTCAAAATCATCTATATATGATGTTCCAACTGAGCCTATTGCACTTGAATGTCCAGGAATGAAATGTGCAAATTCACCGTAAAAGTTAACTTTTGAAGGTACTTTGGTTTGGATAAATGGTAATGCATCAACCATTTTGGTTAAAAATCTTGATTCCGTTTGATAAGCAATGTCAATTCCCCAAATTGTATTACTTATGGGTTCGTCTCCATAATTAACCTTTTGGGTAAAAGGACTTTGGTGTAGATTCATAATTGTACCACCAATATTAAAATCTTTGTTCACTTCATAATTAACATGCATTCCCATCATACGTTTAGTCATGATGTTGAACATTGAATTACTTTCTGTTGAAATATTTATAGGAGCACCTGAGTTTAAAATACCTTCATTAATAATCCTTACACGCCCTAAAGTATAATCCACAGTATAATCCACATTTTCAGTTAAAGGAATACCTCCGGAAGTAACTTTTACAGAACCTTGTGGAATGTTAAATCCTCCTAAAGAAATTTCAGAACCTGATGCAGATTTATAAAAACCTTCAAGTATAAATTTATTTTTGTCTGGATATTGTTGTGCCTCCGTTTTTGTTAAGGTATATAATGAATCATAGCAATATTTTGAAGCATAGACTGTATCGTTTAAAATTGTTCTTAAATCATTGCCAAAAGGTTCAATCATAGGGAAATAAATTCTTCCGTTACTTGCCTGAACAGAGCCACCCGCAGTAGCTGCATTATCCATGAAATCGAATACTCCATCGGGTGCTGGATTCATTTGAGCATCTAGAGTATCCAAATGCATTAAGCGTATTAAAGCAATTCCTTTTTTGGGTCCATCATTAAAATATCCTGTTGGTACACCGCCTTGATCGCCTGAATATAAGATGTTTAATCTGAAATCCTGTTTATTTACCTGATAAGCACCTAGTGAATAAACATTTTTCATCATTAATTTCCACAAGGGACCACGGGTATTTAATGTGGTGCTTTTTAGTAATTTAACAACTAAAGCTTTCGGATCACTTATTCCCTGATCAGAAAATTGACCAACCTGATATACAGTAGTATCTCCAAGTATTGTATATTGAAATGCTACTGCAAGAACCTGATCGGAATTGATGGCTGAATTAAGTGAAATAAAACCTAATTTGCTGTTGAAACTAAATTCTGTTGGTGCTAATCTTTTAGCACTTTCCACTTTTTCAAAATCCTGACCTGAAACAAAATTATAGGGAGGATTCTTCAAATAATCACCAACCGTATTGATATTCTGTAGAGAGGCTGTATCAGTAATGTCAAATATATTATTCGAGCTATTATTTGGGAATATACCAGTATAACCTATGATAGTTTGATTATATGGAGTGTTTTCTCCTAAATCAGTAAAAGCAACTATATTTCTGTTATTTGTTGTAGGAGCTCCAATATTTGTACGCCAAACCTCAATTTTTGTAATATTTACATTTGAACCGATTATTGGTAATGAAGACATTGCTGTATTATAATTGTTCCTAAAATATTGTGCAATGAAAAAGTGACGGTTTTCTTCGTATTGATCTGCTTTAAAATTAAATGTATTGGTTTCGGCTCCTCCCTGTACTGTAATGTTTTTTGTTTCACCTTTTTGTTCAGAAAAAACTCCAGTTACAGTGGTTCTCCCAAATTTTAACTTTGTTTTTAACCCAAATAAACTTTGACTTCCCTGAATTAAAGTTGTATTTAATGGTAAATTTACATCACCTGCTTCTAAAAGTTGAAGAATCTCATCTTCTTTTCCTTCATATCTTAGTTTTAGTTTATTTTCAAATGAAAACATTGACTCGGTGTTATAATTGGTTTTAAATTCAATTTTATCACCAATTTTAGCAATAACACTCATTTGAATTTTTTCCTGAAAATCGAAATTTGTTGTACTTCGCTGACGGATATCCAATGATGGGTCATCTCTTTTATTACCAATAATTCCGAAAATTAATTCTGCAGAACCCTGAGGACGTATATCAATAGTATTGCTGCCAAAAATTCTGTCAAAAGCTTCACCACCCACTTTAAGTTGAGGTATAATTCCACCTCGGTTTCCTGCATTTGCAGCTTTTGATCGTTCACGCCAATATCCTTGCAAAGCTTTATCCATATCAAATTTCTGATATTCTTCAAAAGTCATGGTATTGGGCGTATTATAATCCAAATCGCCCATTTTACTTTTAAAAATATATTCGTTATTTAAAGGATCGTAAACAACTGTATCCTGAACATTAGAAGGATTATTAAGATAAAGAGGATGATTTGACGAATTTCCTGTAAATGGATCAGTATTGTTTGGAATTGGGAAACGTGGATTTGAATCCGGTGGATTAATTGCCAAATTTTCAGGATAATATCTAAATGTATCCGCATCAACAGATTTCCCTTTAGAAAAAGGAATCTGAAAAATAAATACAGCTAAAGTAGTTATAAAGAGTAAACTTACAATATACCTTGTTATTCGCACTTAGTTTTTTCAATATTTTAGTAAACGAAGGTTGATTATTAACCTCGTTTTATATGTTTATAAATTCTTTAAAGCCTGTTTAATTAGTTGTTCCACAGTAATGTTAGCTGATTCGGAACGTATAATTTTGTCGAGCATTTTTTCAACAACGATTTTGTTGAAGCCTAACATGACTAATGCTGATAACGCTTCTTCTCGTTTTGTATTGTGTTCAACATGCAAAATTTCCATATCGCCTGAGATTTTACTTATTTTATCTTTCAAATCCAATATGATACGCTGGGCAGTTTTACCTCCAATGCCTTTTATTGATTGTAAAGCAGATACATTATTAGAAATAATTGCCTGAGTAATTTCTATCGGTGATAAGGATGATAACATCATTCGGGCAGTATTGGTACCAACACCTGATACACTTATTAAATGACGGAATAATATCCGTTCCTCCTGATCGTAAAATCCAAAAAGAGTATGAGCATCTTCTTTTATTGCTAGATGGGTAAATAACTTACATTTTTCTTCGTCTTTTATTTTAGAAAAAGTATGTAAGGAAATATTTATCATATAACCTACTCCATTACAATCTATTATTGCATAAGTTGGTGTTTTTTGTACCAACTTACCTTCAAAATATGAATACATAAAAGGATTTTTGTTATTAATAATCTATAAAAAATAGATTGTTGCAAAAATACAAATTTTGTTTAAATACAGTAAATGTTTAATTCACTTAATTTTGATTTTATGGATTTTAATAAATAATTAGTTAAATATAGAAAGCATAAATTTAAAATTCTGATAATTGAATTTGTGAAGTCTGAGCGTCTATAGCTGCTTTTAACTGATCTATTTCCAAGGCTTGCTGTAATTTGAAATTTCCAATTCTTGTTCTGCAAAGTTCAGATAAATAGGCTCCGCATTTCATTCTTTCACCAAAATCGCGAGCCAATGCACGAATATATGTTCCTTTGCTGCAAACAATTCTCAGATGAATTTCGGGTAAATTAATTCCAGTAATTTCCAATTCGCTTATACATATTGTTTTGGGCTGAATAACAACTTCTTCATCATTCCGAGCATAATCATAAGCTCTTTTTCCTTCAATTTTAATAGCAGAAAATACCGGAGGAATCTGATCGAAAGTTCCTGTATAAAAGTTAGCGGTTTCTTTTATTAACTCTTCTGTAACGTGAGAATAATCAAAAAACTGATCGGCTGGTTTTTCCATGTCATGCGAAGGAGTAGTAACCCCTATAGTAAAAGTTGCCGTATATTCCTTTTCCTGAGCCTGAAAATCATCTATTTTTTTTGTATATTTACCGGTACAAATAATTAATAATCCGCTTGCAAGAGGATCTAAAGTGCCGGCATGACCCACTTTGATTTTTTTTACATCAAGTGAACGTTTAATATGGTTTCTGATAATACTTATAACATCAAATGAAGTCCAGTCATAAGGTTTGTTTATAAGTAAAACCTCTCCTTCTGTAAAATTATATGGTTGCATTTAGTTGATTGAGAGCGGTATATTAAAAGCCAATAATGCTAAAATCGCAATTCCTAAAATGATACGATAATAACCAAAAGCAACAAAACCTTTTTTTGACAGAAAATTAATGAATGATTTAATTGCAAGCAAAGCTACAATAAAAGCAACTACATTACCAATTGCCAATAATGAAATCTGATGAGAACTTAAGCTAAGACCTTCCTTATAATAATCATATAAATCTTTAAGAGTTGCTGCAAGCATGGTAGGAACTGCCAGAAAAAAAGAAAATTCTGCTGCATTTTTTCTGGTTAATTTATTTGCCATTCCTCCAATAATAGTAGCTGCTGAACGAGAAACGCCCGGAATCATAGCAATTACCTGAAAACAGCCGATTAATATAGCCTTTGGAAAGCCAATTTTTTGATTTTGGACATTCGTGTCAGTTTCGTTTTTACTAAACCATTTATCAACAAACAAGAGAATAATACCTCCGAAAAGTAAGCTATAAGCAACTACATCAACACGTTCGAGTAACATGTCAATATATTTTTTAAAAAACAAACCAACAAAAGCAGCAGGTAGAAAAGCAGCTATTAATTTTATGTAAAATATTTTGCTGAAATATATTTCAACCCAAAAGGTTTTACTTAAAAAAGAATAGTTTTTAAAGGCAAGTTTTATTCTTTTAAAATCAATTTCGTTCAAAAATCTTTTCCAATATAAGGCTACAACAGACATTATTGCTCCTAATTGAATACAAACAATAAAAAATTTATTAAAACTTTCCTGCATATTTACTCCCAGAATTTCGGAAGTAATAATCATGTGACCGGTAGAAGAAATAGGCAAAAACTCAGTAATGCCTTCAACGATGGCAATTATTATTGCTTGAAAAATAGTCATAAGTAAGAATATGAAATGGATTAATCTTTAGGTTTAATCATGATTGCGAAAATTTCAATCACAAAACCAATGATTAATAAAATTGGAGCTAATGTTAATCTCTGAAAATCGAAAATTTTGTCGCTATATACGTTAGGGTCTTCAGAACCACCGCCTATCATTAAAATATAGCCTGCCAATAAGAATCCCAAACCGATTAATAACAAACGATAGTTTTCCTTGCCAAAAGCAAACTCTAAATGATGTTTATCTGCTGTTTTGGTGTTAACAGTTTTAGCTTGATTTGAAGTTGATTGCTTTGGATTGGTTGTGATTATTTTTTTAACATTCTGTGCCATAAAATTTTTTTTACAAAAATAAGAAATTTAATAATATAAACTGTCGGTTTTCATATTTAGGTATTTACGAACGGCTAAATATGTGGAAACCCAAGAAAAAAGAATTCCGAGAAATATAACAATTCCAAATACAATTAGGTATAAATCAATTTCTTGTATATTGAAAATTTCAGGAAAATTGTTTTGTGCCAAATATAAAGTTCCAATTAATAATGCAATAGAAATTAGTGCACCATACAAACCACTAATAACACCTTTGATAATAAAAGGTTTGCGGATAAAATGCTGAGTTGCACCTACCAATTGCATTGTTTTGATAAGAAATCTTTTTGAATAAACGGATAATTTTATAGTGTTGTTTATTAGAGCCATGGCAATTATAAGCAGTAAAGTACTAAAAGAAAGAATGAATAGACTTATTCTTTTGATATTTTCATTTACAACCTGAACTAGTGATTTTTGATAATAAACCTCTTTAACAAATTCATTTTTTGTAATTTGTTTTTCAATTTTTGTTAAACTGTCATTATTTGCATAATCTGCGTTGAGTCGTACATCAATTTTTGCTGATAATGGATTATATCCTAAAAAGTTGACAAAATCTTCGCCTAAATCTTTTGATAAATCTGATGCTGCTTTTTCCTTGGTAATATATTCGGTTGATTTTACAAAACTGCTTACATCCATTGACTTTTGAAATCGAATAATATCAGCTTCTTTTACTTCTTCCTTTATGTAAATGGAAAACCCAATGTTTTCCTTTACTTGATTTGAAATTTTTTGAGCATGCAATATTATCATTCCTAATATCCCTAACATAAACAAAACCAGCGATATGCTAATCACAGAAGTAATGTATGAGCTTTTTAAACGACGTTTATTGTATTTTTCTTCTTGTTTTGACATGATTATTATTCTTGCTGCTAAATTAGTAATTTTTGAGTAAAATGAAGAAATCTTACAAATATTTTTTATTTTGAAGTTTAATTCTTCATTATTTACCTGGTATTACTTCAATCGCTATTTCTTAATATAATCCTGAATCAGGTTTTATTTCGGGTAAACAATCATTAAGTAAAAACTTTTTTATAAATTCGCAGACTAAACTATATTTTCAATAATCACTTATGGTTACAAGTTACAAAAAATGGAACAACATCATTGGATGGTTTGTTTTTATCATTGCATCAGCGGTTTATATATTAACTTCTGAGCCAACTGCAAGCTTTTGGGATTGTGGCGAATACATTGCCACCTCATATAAATTACAGGTTGGTCACCCACCGGGAGCTCCTTTTTTCCAGCTAATCGGTCGTTTTTTCTCAATGTTTGCATTTGGTAATGAAGCCTTGGTGGCTCGTATGGTTAATATGATGTCGGCAATGGCAAGTGCATTTACCGTTTTGTTTTTATTCTGGACGATAACCCTTTTTGGAAAAAAAATGGTGTTACGCAATGGTGAAATGACAGATGGTAAATTAATGGCAATTTTTGGAAGTGCTATTGTAGGAGCTTTGGCTTATACATTTTCCGATTCATTTTGGTTTTCAGCTGTTGAAGGTGAAGTATATGCTTCTTCTTCTTTTTATACTGCTATTACTTTTTGGGCAATTTTAAAGTGGGAAGAAAATGCCGATGAAAAGCATAATCTTCGTTGGTTGATTTTAATTGCTTATCTGGTTGGGCTTTCTATTGGTGTTCACTTGCTGAATTTGCTTGCGATTCCGGCCATTGTTTTTGTATATTATTTCAAAAAACACAAAGCAACCCGAAATGGAGTTATATTTTCCGCTTTATTTTCATTAATTTTATTGGCATTTGTTCTTTATGGAATTATACCCTATATAGTAAAACTTTCCGGCTGGTTCGAAAGATTGTTTGTTAATTCTTTTGGGTTACCTTTTGGTTCGGGAACGATTATTTATTTTGGTATCATCATAGCTTGTATTTTGTGGAGTTTATCTTATGCAAAAAAAAATCACAAGGTAATATTAAATACCATAATGCTTTCGCTGGTATTTTTGCTTATCGGATATTCATCTTTCTTTATATTGGTAATCCGTTCAAATGCCAATCCTCCAATTGATGAAAACAATCCTGATAATGCTACCGCTTTGGTTGCTTATCTCGAACGCGAACAATATGGTTCAACGCCATTGCTCACCGGCCCTTATTTTAATGCTCCGGTTATTGATTATGAAGATGGTAACCCTGTTTATACAAAAGCTTATATTATAAAATCGGGAAAGCAGGATGTTGCTAAATTTTATGATAGGAACAACGCAGAAAAATATCTGAAACAAAATGCAGCGAATACAAGTCTGGAAATAGTTGGAAGATATGTGATTTCTGATGATAAAAAGGGCAACGAAGCCATTTATGATCCTCGTTTTACGACATTATTTCCAAGAATGTGGAGTAATACCGATCAAATGCACATTAATGCGTATAAAAGTTGGGGGAATATAGAAGGTATTCCTATTTCGGTTCAGGGCAGAAATGGTGAACCAGAAGTAATTATGAAACCTTCTTTTGGAGAAAATCTTCGGTTTTTCTTTAATTATCAACTTAATTATATGTATTTCCGATATTTTATGTGGAATTTTGCAGGTCGTCAAAACGATATACAAGGTAGGGGTGATGCTATTAACGGTAACTGGATTAGTGGCATTCCTATTATTGATAATGCACGTTTAGGCCCACAGGACAATATTCCCGATCACATGAAAAGTAAAGGAACCAATAAGTTTTATCTGTTGCCTTTGTTTTTAGGTTTAATAGGTTTGTTTTTTCAAATGAATAAGGATACAAGCAGCGGATGGGTAGTTGCCCTGTTGTTTTTCCTTACAGGAATCGCCATTGTTGTTTATCTGAATCAATATGCTTATCAACCCCGTGAAAGGGATTATGCTTTTGCAGCCTCTTTCTATGCTTTTGCAATTTGGATTGGTTTGGGAGTATATGCTATTTTCGATTTCTTATCGAAGAAAATAGAACCCAAGCTTGCTGCAATCGTTTCAACTTCCGCTTGTTTATTATTAGTTCCAACACTTATGGCAAGTGAAGGGTGGGATGATCACGATCGTTCAAACAGATATACAGCCTTGCATTTTGCTGAAAATTATCTTAATTCATGTGCTCCAAATGCAGTTTTATTTACAAATGGAGATAATGATACTTTCCCATTGTGGTATGCTCAGGAAGTTGAAGGTATTCGTACCGACATCAGAGTTATCAATTTAAGTTTGTTAAATACCGACTGGTATATCGATCAGGCAAAACGTAAAGCTTACAATTCGGATCCTGTTCCTTTTTCTTTAACGAAAGAGCAATACATACAAGGAACCCGCGATTTTGTGCTTTTCGATAAATCATCTAATATACAAGGCGTTTATGTAAATATTAAAGATGCTATTGGTTTCATTTCCGATGATAATAATACGCGTATGATGTCGAATAATAAGATGATGAGTTATTTTCCAACCGATAAGTTCAGCATTCCGGTTGATAAAAATACCATTATTAAAAATAAGATTGTTCCACCAGCTTTAAAAGATTCAATATTAGATGTTTTAAACTGGACAATGGGTGGTTATGGAGTTCAGAAAGCTCAGTTGATGCAAATGGATTTACTTGCAAATTTCGATTGGAAACGTCCTGTATATTTTGCTATAACTACAGGTAGCGAAGCTTATATTGGTTTGGAAAACTACTTCCAGCTCGAAGGATTGGCTTACCGTTTAGTTCCAATGAATGCCCACAGTACCGATGGTCAGCCAGGAACGGTTAATACTGCCATTATGTACGACAATCTGATGAATAAATACAAATGGGGAAATATGACTGATCCAAAAGTATATCTGGACGAAACCAATATGCGGATGACCATGAATTTCCGTAATATATTTGCCCGTTTAGCCAATGCTTTGATGGATGAAGGTAAAAAGGATTCTGCTGTCAAGGTTTTGAACCGTTGTGTAGAATTAATGCCCGACAGTAAAATGCCTTATAATATGTTTATGATGCCGATGGCTGAAGCCTATTATAAAGCAGGAGAAAATAATAAAGCAAATGAAATACTCAATAGATTGCTTGATATAAACATTAATGAGTTAGCCTATTATTTCCGTTTTACTGGTAGCAGAACCCATCAGCTGGATGGTGAAAAACGTCAGAATCTGGGAATCATAAACAGAATAAAGGAAATTGCTGATACTCATAATCAAAAAACATTAAGTACAAAAGCACAGAAGTTATTTGAACAATACTATCAAATGTATATGAACACAAATCCTCCTGCTATGCAACAGGATCAAGCCCAGCAATAGTGGTTTGACACAAGGGAAAAAGCCTGACAGATTTTGATTTCTGTCAGGCTTTTTTATTAATTTTTAAAACGGTAAGTTTTATTTGATTCTCCATTAATACACTGTTTTTTAATTAATAAATGAACCGTATAAAGAGTTAAAAAAATTATAGTATTATTTGATTTTATAACAAAAAATCAGTTAATTTTGACTCGTATTTTAAAAACATTATTATTCAAATAATTAATCTTATGAAAAAACTATTACTTTCTTTATTTATTTGTGTTTTTGTTATTAGCTTTTTACAAGCTCAGCAAAATCAAAAAGCTTTCGCAAGTAAAGCAAAACTAACAAATTCTCATTTAAAAATTAATGCCAAAACACCAAACGCCATAATCTGGAATTGGGATACCATTATTGCTTATGACACTGCCAATATATTGAAAAGATTAAGCAGGACATATACTACAGATGGAAAAGTGTTAACCGAAAAATGGGAAAACCGGATTAATAATTCATGGGTAAATTATATAAGGATAACTTATACTTACGACGTTAGTGGAAAATTATCAGTTTTATTGAACGAAACCTGGAATACCAATGCATGGATAGCTTCCAGCAGAAACACTTATACTTATGGAATTCAAGGTAAAGTTATAACTGATTTGCTGGAATTATACCAGAACAATTTATGGGTAAATTCAGGCAGAAACACCTATACACACAATGCCAATGGAGATATTCTGACAGAAACTTACGAATATTGGATGAATCCAAACTGGGAAATGCAATTTAAAATGACATATACTTATGCAATGGTTCTTATCAACGAATTATGGCAGAATTGGGCAAATGGTTCGTGGCAAAACGATTATAATATAGATTATACTTACAATAATGGAAAACTGACCACTATAATCAGTCAAAGCTGGCAGGGAAGCTGGGCTAATGAAAAGAAAAACAATTTTATTTATGATGGAAATGGAAGGTTACTCATTGATTCTGTGGAAATGTGGCAAAATAATAGTTGGGCTAACAGTGATAAAGATAGTTATTCTTATGATGTCAATGGTAATATGCTGAATTTTAAGCGTGAATTATGGCAAAACAATAGTTGGGAAAATTATGATAAAAGTACATATACATACAATTCAAATGGAAATTCAATAACCGGCAAGTATGAAAAATGGATTAATGGTGTGTGGACTTTTTATCCAAGTATTTTCGGATTGGAAATTTATACATCCACATTTAATACCTATTCTGTTTCCATTTATGGATTAGCCCAATATGATGCTGGTTTTTCATCATTCACTACTGATATTAAAGAAAATAATGAAGAAATACAATTCTGTATTTATCCCAATCCAGCAAATGATATCATAAATATTTACCAAACCGATAATAAAATAAAGGAAATTAAGGTATTTGATATCCATGGGAAAAAATTGATTTCAAAATCGGTAAATCGTTTCGAAAATAATTATTCAATAGATATTGAAATGCTTTCCAAAGGAATTTATTTTTTACAATTGCAAGATGATAAAGTAATTGTAACAAAGAAGTTTATTGTGAAATAATAATTTACTGAGAGAAAAGATGAAAAGAATTGGATCAACTTCCATAATGTTTATTTTTTTAATTTGTAGTTTGCAGGCTCAAAAACCTAAAGCTATTGTCTGGAATTGGGATACAATTGTTTGTTTTAATGCTTATAACGATATTTCATTTCTTTTAACACAAAATATTGATGAATTTGGGAGGACAATCTCAACTGAAATAAAACGAAAAGATCAGGAATGGATTAATATTGAAAGAAATTTTTACACTTATGATTCATCTGCAAATTTAGTTCAACATATTGTTTATAAATGGAATATTGATAAATGGGACACTTTATCACGATTAATTTATACTTATGATTTTCAGGGAAGACTAAATACTGAATTTTCGGAGAAGAAGAGTTATTATTCCTGGGAAAATCTATATAGAATTTTTTATACGTATAATGTATCAGGAAATTTAATTTCAAAACTATACGAAGTATGGCAAAATAACAATTGGGTAAATTCTTATAGATATTCAACTACTTATAATATTAATAGCAATATTAGTAGTAATGTAACAGAAAATTGGCAAAATAACGATTGGGTTAATGCCTATAAATCAATTTATTTGTATAATTCAATTGGTAAGAAATCAAGTGAAATAAATCAAATCTGGCAGGGTAACTGGGAAAATCTTTATAAATTCACAAGTACTTACAACGATTATGGATTTAAAGTTTCAGAGACACAAGAAAATTGGCAGGATAACAGTTGGAAAATCGTAGAAAGATACCTTTTAGCTTATGATAATTATGGACAACTTATAACCAAAACACGTCAAACCTGGGAAGAATATTGGTTAAATCAGGATAAGAGCACCTATGTTTACGATGCCAATGGAAATTCTGTTTTGGGCATGGATCAAACCTGGTTTTTTGATTGGAAACCTGGAAATAGCTTTTGGGGATTGGATTTATTTGTGTCTGGAGAAAAAAAACATATCGATTATTTGTATGGAAATCAATTATATAAAGCACATTTCGTTTCTTTGAATACGAAAAATATGGATAACCTGAAAATTACGATTTATCCCAATCCAGCAAATGATATCATAAATATTTATCAAACAGATAATAAAATAAAGGAAATTAAGGTATTTGATATCCATGGGAAAAAATTGATTT
>CAZYEM010000054.1:0-18400 GCA_964646395.1 uncultured Bacteroides sp. | reverse complement strand
CGGCATGCTTACAATCCCACTTTCTTGCTGTCAAAACCGGTCAGCCCCATGAAATTGATTTGCAAAGGTACACTTTTTTCAAATAACTAAGTCCTTGTTTTTAATTTTTGATTATTCAAAATAATTATAAGTAATCTGGAGTTTATTTTGTTTTTTTATTACTGATCATCCATTGTGAAGCTTGAAAATTTGCGAAAGCATAATTTCTCATTTCTGTTGCTATATGTTTATAATCAATAATATAATCTTTAGTTTCTTTATTTCTGTAATTATAGATGCTTTCTTTGCCATTAATTCTGTATATATAAAAGAGAGAATCATTTACACATCCGATTTTATCATCAGCTGAAAAATACATATAGGGACGTTTTTCTTTTAATAAATCTACCCCTGGTGTATTATTTACATAACGATATCCTAATAAACCCATTATAGTGGGATATACATCAATCTGACCACCAAATCCATTTATTGATTTAGCTTCTTTTATTTTTTCAGGTGCGTAAATAATTAAGGGGATATGATTGTATGATAATGGCATATCATAAATATTACTTCCAATTACAGAACCATGATCTGCCAAAAAAACAAAAATAGTATTATTAAACCATTTTTGTTTAGAAGCCTCTGTAATAAATTGATTAATTGACCAATCCGCATATTCAACTATACGTTGCCTACTTTCTTTTTGTTTGGGTTTAAACAAAATATTATCAGGAATAATATAAGGTCCATGATCGCTGGCTGTCATAAATGTTGCAAAAAATGGTTTCTTATTATTATTTAATTGATTTAGTAAAGGTACTGAAAAATGGAACATATAATGATCAGGAACACCTAAAGTGCTTAAAATTGCTGAAGACGGATAGTCTTTTTGCGAAATTATTTTTTCAAATCCATTGGCATGCAAAAATCCTGAAACATTATCGAATTGCTCATCATGAGTGGTAAAATATATATTTTGATATCCTAAATTCTTAAGTGTATTGGAAAAACCTTTATAAACAGGAATTTCTGTAGCATTCATTGGATGTTGCTTTAATAATGCTGGGTATGAAAATAAAGTTGAAAAAATCCCATTAAATGTATGAATACCTGCTGAATATATATTGTTAAAGCATAAACCAATATTTGCTATGCTATCCAGAAATGGAGTTAGATTGTTAGGATTTCCAAATCGTTGCATTTTGCCAGCAGACATACTTTCCATAATTACCAATACAATATTTGCATTTAGCTGATTTGGTTTTGCTTCGATTACTCTTTCGAATGGAATCCGGTCATTTTTAATTCCTAAGTTTGCATTTACAATTTTAATTGCCAAGTTGTTATCCATTAGATGTAAACTTGCATTTTCAGGATTTAATTTGTCGATATAACTTTGGATAAAAGTAAAAACAGGATTTAGTCCCAATTGATTAGGAAAAGCATAATTTGAAAAATAAGCGGTTCCCACTTTAATAGGCGATTTTTTCTCAATGCGTCCCCTGATTCCCAAAAACATAATGGCAAGTGCAAATACAGAAAATAATAAACGACTGATATAAAAATTTATTTTTTTATTTTCAATAAATGATGAATTTGAACCAATCTTATTTTTAATAATATTGATTGAAAAATAAAATAAAAAGCAAACAATCAGTAAAACAATAAAATATATTAAATAACTGGTTTCCTGAATAATCATTTTAAAACCAAAGGTGGCATTATCAGTCCAACTGAGAATTACTATGGTTAAACGAGAAAAGTAATAGTTAAAATATGGAATATCAAGAGCACACAAAACGAATGCTAAAGAATAAAAAAGAAAAATAAAATAATGTATTGTATTATAAAGCAACTTTTTGCTTACTTTAAAAAAAGAGAATACGGATAAAAAAAGTAAAGGAAAAAACAAAATATAACCAGAAATTACGGTATCAAATCTCCAGCCCATAAAAAAAGCATAAGCAATAAGTGAAGTTTTGTCAGGTAAAATTTCTAATTGTTTAAATTCTGTAACAAATAAAATAATGCGGAATAAAGTAAAAAACATTATTCCGCATAAATAAATCAAAAAGATGTATTGAATATGAAGTGGTAATTTTTTGAAAAATATCTTCATTTATAGTGCCTTAAGGCATTCTTTTATATTGTTTTCCACACGATTGATAACATTTGAAATATCTGCTTTTACAAATTTCTCCCCGGTAATATTTTCATAAAGTTCAATATATCTTTCGGAAACCTGATTGACAAATTCTTCTGTCATATCCGGAACTCTTTCTCCATCTTTACCTTGAAAACCATTTTCCATTAACCATTCCCTAACAAATTCTTTGGATAATTGCTTTTGCTTTTCACCATTAGCTTGTCTTTCAGAATATCCGTCAGCGTAAAAATATCTTGAAGAATCAGGTGTATGAATTTCATCAATAAGGAAAATCTGATCATCAATTTTTCCAAATTCATATTTTGTATCTACTAATATTAAACCTTTTTGAGCAGCTATTTCAGTACCTCTGTTAAATAATGCCATTGTATATTTTTCCAGCATTTCATAATCAGGTTTACTAACTAAACCAAGAGATATAATCTCATCTTTCGAAATATCTTCATCATGTCCTATTACTGCTTTCGTAGTTGGAGTAATAATTGGTTGGGGAAATTTGTCATTTTCCTTTAAACCTTCAGGCATAGCAACACCACAAATTAATCTTTTTCCTTCCTTATATTCTCTCCAGGCATGTCCGGAAAGGTAACCTCTAATAACCATTTCAACCTTAAAAGGTTCACAATATTTTCCAATTGTAACCATTGGGTCAGGAACAGTAATTTTCCAGTTAGGAACAATATCTGAAGTATCATCCAACGCTTTTGATGCTATCTGGTTTAAAACTTGTCCTTTATAAGGAATTCCTTTTGGTAAAACAACATCAAAAGCTGAAATCCTATCACTTACAACCATTACAAGGTGTTTGTTGTCAATGTTATAAACATCTCTTACCTTGCCAATGTAAACGTCCTTTTGATTTTCAAAATTAAATGAAGTAGATGTAATTGCTTTGTTCATATTTATTTGAATATTAGTAAAAAAGAAAAAATATTCTTTTTAAATTTTTATACTGCGAAAATATAAAAAAAAATGAAGTCTAAAAATAAAAAAGCCTTAATTTAAATTTAAATTAAGGCTTTCATAGAAAATTGGTTAGTTTTTAATATCAAAGGATGTAAAATCTTTTAAATCAGCCTCTATTGTTTCTATTTCAGCAATTTCAGCTCCTACAGGACCAGTTTTACACCATGCTAAAAAGTTTTCAAGATTTTCATCTTCACCTTCAACTTCAATGTAAACAGAACCATTGCTTTTTTTTCTTGCAAATCCCATAACTCCATATTTATAAGCCGCTTGCATTGCCATAAAACGGAAACCGATATGTTTTAATTTGCCAGAAATTGTTAAATTTAAATGTTTTTTCATATAATTGTTTAACCCGTTTAATAATGCAAATATATAAAAATGAAATGTTAATAATCTAATATAAATAAAAAAAAATTATTTTTTATTTATATTAGATTATTTGTTGTTCATAAATTGCATTTTTTCAATAACTTGCAGAAATGAGTTTGAAAAATTAATATTATCTTTTTTAGTATATCTTTTCTGTACAAAAATTTGTGCAAGGTTTTCCAATTGGTTTTCCTGAATTAGTTTTTTTGTTAAAGGGAGCGATTCTTTTTCTTTATAAATAGCTTCAATAGTTTCATTATCATAATCTTTATATTTTTCATTATGAACTATTCCATTTAAAGGTAATCGATCTGCTAATTCCGGTTTTTCATCAGGATAACCTATTACAATAGTTGTTATTGGTACAACACCTTCAGGGCATTCTAAAAAATCAATAATTTTATCAGCCATATAAATAGTAGTTCCCAAGTAACAAATGCCAAGACCATAAGACTCTGCGGCAATTGCAACATTCTGAGCTGCAATTAAGGCATCAATACTGGCTGTAATAAACGATAAAAAATTATCATAACCAGGTTCGGCATTTCTAAGCTTACACCATTTATTAAAACGATTAAAATCAGCACAAAATGTTAATACTACCGGTGCTTCTTTTACCATTGCCTGTCCAAAATGAAACTTGCAGAGTTCTTCTTTTCTTTTTTCATCTTTTGTAATTATAATGCTGTAAACTTGCATATTACCTGTAGTTGAGGCTCTGCATCCAGCATTTAGTATTTGATTTAAAATGTTTTCATCAATTTCTTTCTTTTTAAACTTTCTTATTGAGCGATGCTCAACTAAGGTTTGCATGGTTTCCATATATTATTTATTTGATTATTTATTATTTAACGTTTAATTCTTTTTATGATATTTTCATTGGAAAGTTCTTTAAGTGCATCTTTTGCAATCCATTGGGTTGTTTTGTTTTCTGTTTTAAGCAGTTCGGTTATACATAAAATTGCTTGCTCTCTTAAGTAGAAACTTCTTTTTCCAATTTGCCTTAGTGCCCAATTTACAGCCTTTTTTACAAAATTTCTTTCATCGTTTGTTTCTCTTTTAATAATCTCCAAAAATGGTAAAAAATAGATATCCTCTTTTTTCTTGTCACTTACCGCTAATCTTGCCATCATAACAAAACCTGCTCTTTTAATAAATTCTTTTTCAGAATTTACCCATTCCATTGCTTTTTCATAAGCTAACGGACTATCTTCAAATAAGTTTCCACATACCTGATCGCATAAATCCCACGAATTAAAGCATTTTACCCAAACATTCATCTCTTCAGAATTCATCTGTTGAGCATTTGCCATCATACTTGATAAAATACGAGCTTCATGAAATCCAGATTTCCATAATTCTAACGCAATGTAATGATTTTTACCATATTCTTTAGCTAATTCTCTTAATTTTTTAATTGAAATCCCAAATGCTTTTTCTGTATTTATCCCAAATTTTTGCATTCCTATTATTGATTTTTCATTGGATAATTGCTCTAAACAATAAAGAATTTCTTTTGAATTTGTCATAATTAGATAATATTGTAAATAGTTATACCTATTAATAATAAATAGAATATTTCGGAGATATATTTATTTTTTATTTGAAGAATATAGGCAGATACAAAAAAACAAAAAGGAATTAAGATAAAAGCTATATGATTTGTAATTAAATCTGAAGGAAATAAAAA
Source organism: uncultured Bacteroides sp. (assembly GCA_964646395.1). Taxonomy (GTDB): domain Bacteria; phylum Bacteroidota; class Bacteroidia; order Bacteroidales; family JACABE01; genus JACABE01. Next base: position 13,220 of record CAZYEM010000054.1, on the reverse strand, counting down.
AGTAAAAATACCTAAAATGAAAAATATAAACAACACTATTATCTTTTTTCTATAATAAATTGATCTTTCCTGTAATTTGCTTATAGTTATAAACGCTGTTACTAAAAACAATAGACCTATTATCATATAAAATAAACTGAGTTTAAATTCAAGTTTTATAGGTTGAATATTAATGGATTGAAAAAAAACTTTTAATTTTAATATTTCATTATTCAAATTATCAGTTAAAAAGGCAATACTAAAAAAGATAATATAGGTTGTTGAAAAGCCAATAATACTTATAATCCATTCTCTCCATTTTAATAAACTATATACTAAAAATGACAAGAGTATAATGGTGAAAAAAATTACGGATGGAAAATAAAACAAAGAACCAATTGATATTAAAGCACCTAGATTAAAAACATTTATATAGCTTTCTGGCTTGTTATAAATTTGAAGTACAATTTGCAGAACCAGAATTAAAAAAAAATTAGAAAAAAGGATAGGATGAACTATTTGAAAATTTAAAATACTGCTTATTGTAATAATATAGATAAAAGCAGGTAATAAACTGTTTTTAGGTATAAGCTCATTAGAAGATAGTGCTCTTTTAAGTAAAATGGCTTCAACAAATAGCAAAATATAATTTATTGAAACGATTAAAAATGAATTATTTCCAATAATACTATTTATAAAAAATAACATCGGCGAGCTATTATATGTATTTATTTCCGATTTTGAAAACAAAGTAGTAATAAATAATACTATGCCAATCAATAATATAAAAATAAACTGAAAAATATAATCAGACTTAAATATCTTAGTAAACATTATTTGAAATTTGCTACAAACCTACATCTTTTTTAAGAAAGAACAAAATACATCTTTTAATTATTTATTGTATCAGATTGTTTTTTACAATTATTTATCATTGTTTCGTATAAGAAAAATGATAAAAAAGACTTATTTTTGCCACATAAACTTAAGTGCAAATTTATGCCTACAATAGCAGAACTTCAAAAAACTTCAACACAGGTTAGAAGAGACATTCTCAGAATGATACATGCCGTAAATTCAGGACATCCCGGTGGTTCACTTGGCTGTGCCGATTTTCTTACAGCACTCTATTTCGAGATAATGGAACACAATCCCACAGATTTTAAAATGAATGGGGATAATGAAGATATTTTCTTCCTTTCCAATGGTCATTTATCAGCTTTAATTTATAGTGTTTTAGCTCGTAGCGGTTACTTTCCGGTTGCGGAGCTGGCAACTTTCCGAAAATTAAATACCCGATTGCAAGGTCATCCAACTACACATGAAGGTTTGCCGGGAATCAGAATCGCTTCAGGTTCTCTCGGTCAAGGACTTTCTGTTGCAATTGGTGCTGCTTTATCAAAAAAGTTGAATAATGATAAACATATTGTTTACACACTTCATGGTGATGGCGAATTACAGGAAGGTCAGATTTGGGAAGCTATGATGTATGCTGCTGCTAAAAAAGTTGACAACATCATTGCAACTGTCGATTATAATGGAAAACAAATTGACGGTCCGGTTGATGAGGTATTGTCTTTAGGAAATTTAAAAGCAAAGTGGGAAGCTTTTGGTTGGGATGTTTTGGAAGCCAATGGAAACGATATGGATGAAATTGTTAATACCCTGAAAATTGCAAAGCTACATACCGGAAAACAAAAACCAGTCGTTATTCTAATGAAAACCGAAATGGGTAATGGAGTTGATTTTATGATGGGAACTCACAAATGGCATGGATCGGCACCAAACGATGAACAGCTTTCCAAAGCATTGGCTCAGTTACCGGAAACTTTAGGCGATTATTAAAAAAACTAATTTGAAAGCACTTATTAAATATTTAGTAATCATTATTTTGCTTTTGCAAACTGTATTGTCGTTTGCACAAACAAAGAAAGATGTTGAAGATCCACCACCACCTTTGACCCGAATTTTATTTATTTTCGATTGTTCGCAAAGTATGTATGCAAGATGGCAAAGCGATACTAAAATAAATATTGCCCAAAAACTGCTTTCAAATATGCTTGATAGTCTTAAAGATGTTAAAAATCTGGAATTGGCTTTCAGAGTTTATGGACATCAAAAGAATTTCCCTCCTCAGGATTGCGATGATACCAAGTTAGAAGTGCCTTTTGGAAAAAACAATTCTAAAAAAATTGAAAACAAACTAAAAGGCTTAATACCAAGAGGTACAACTCCTATTGCATTTTCATTGGAAAAAGCAGTAGATGATTTTCCGATATGTAAGGATAACTGTCGTAACATAGTGATTCTGATTACGGATGGATTAGAGGAATGTGGCGGAGATCCTTGTGCTGTTTCGCAAATGTTGCAAAAGAAAGGGATTATTCTAAAACCATTTATTATCGGAATTGGTAAAAACTTTAAAGATGCATTCGATTGCGTAGGAACTTATTTTGATGCTTCAAGTGAATTGGAATTTAACAAAGCCTTGAATGTTGTTATTTCTCAAGCTTTAAACTCAACTTCGGCACAGGTAAATTTGCTCGACGAGTTGGGTAAACCTACCGAAACCAATGTTGCTATGACTTTTTATGACAATTTTTCGGGTATGATTAAATATAATTTCATTCATACCTTGAACAATAGGGGAACTCCTGATACATTGGTGATTGATCCATTGGTAAAATACGATTTAGTGGTTCATACTATTCCTCCGGTTAAAAAGGACAGCATTGTTTTAATTCCCGGTAAGCATTCTGTGATTGCATTGGATGCACCTCAGGGGTATATCAAGTTAAAATCGATGGGTAACAATGCGAATGTAAAGAATTTACAATGTATTGTTCGTGAAAAAGGAAAATCTCAAACCTTGAACGTACAGTTTTTTAACCAAACCGAAAAGTATATAACAGGAAACTATGATCTGGAAGTTCTTTGTTTGCCTCGTCTGTATATTAATGATGTGGATGTTAAGCAGAGTACAACCACTACCGTCGAAATTCCTCAGCCGGGTATAGCTGTGGTAAACAAGTTGGTGGAAGGTTATGGAAGTTTATATGTAGTTGAGGATAATAAAATGAAATGGATTTATAATCTTTCCGAAAAAGAAACCATGGAATCGCTAATATTGCAACCTGGAAGATATATAGTAGTTTTTCGTGGCAGAATGTCAACAAAATCAATAAGTAGTATCGATAAAGAATTTAAAATAGAATCAGGAACAACAACAACAGTAAATTTATACAGGAATTAAAGAATGAGAAAGAAATACACTAACAGCGGTTCGAACGATACACGTTCGGGATTTGGAGAAGGACTACTGGAAGCAGGGCGTCGCAATTCGAATGTAGTTGCATTATGTGCCGACTTAATAGGTTCATTGAAAATGGATGCTTTTGTAAAAGAATTTCCCGATAGATTTTATCAGACTGGAATTGCCGAAGCCAATATGATTGGTATGTCGGCTGGCTTAACCATTGGTGGGAAAATTCCTTTTGCCGGAACTTTTGCAAATTTTGCTACCGGCAGGGTTTATGATCAAATTCGCCAATCGGTTGCCTATTCGGGAAAAAATGTAAAAATATGTGCATCTCATGCCGGTTTAACTTTAGGGGAGGATGGTGCAACACATCAGATTCTGGAAGATATTGGATTAATGAAAATGTTGCCAGGTATGACGGTTATCAATCCTTGCGATTTCAACCAGACTAAAGCAGCTACCATAGCTATTGCTGAATATGAAGGTCCTGTTTATCTTCGTTTTGGTCGTCCGAAAGTTCCAAACTTTACAAATGACAATCAGGAGTTTGAAATTGGAAAAGCTTTAATGTTGAATGAAGGCAGTGATGTTACCATTTTTGCAACCGGACATCTTGTGTGGCATGCCATCGAAGCAGGTGAAATATTAGCAGAAAAGGGTATTGAAGCCGAAATTATAAATATTCATACCATAAAACCTCTTGATACTGAAGCTGTAATTAATTCGGTAAAGAAAACCCATTGTGTGGTTACTGCCGAAGAACATCAGATGAATGGAGGATTGGGCGATAGTATTGCTCAATTACTTGCATTACAACTTCCAACTCCAATGGAAATGGTAGCTGTAAATGATTCATTTGGAGAAAGTGGAACACCCGAACAATTAATGGAAAAATATGGTTTGAATACCGAAGCAATTGTTAATGCTGCTTTAAAAGCTATTTCCAGAAAATAGGAATAACATCTTTAAGATTTATTGATTTTTTAATCTCATGAATTGAATTGTCAAAAACAAGATATTTATCTGAAACAAAAACGCTGGTTAATTACCAGCGTTTTTTTGTTAGCAAAAAAAATAATTATAATTTAGAAATGACCTCCCACATGGTAGAAAAGACTTCCCGCCTGTAAGAAATGATCTCCCGTCTATAAGAAACGACCTCCCGTCTATAAGAAACGACTTCCCGTTTGTAAGAAACGACCTCCCGTTTGTAAGAAACGACCTCCCGTTTGTAAGAAATGACTTCCCGTCTGTAAGAAACGACTTCCCGTCTGTAAGAAACGACCTCCCATCTGGTAGAAATGATTTTTCGCCTATAAGAAATAATTTCCCGCCTATAAGAAACGATTTCCCGTTTTTAAGTAATAACAAAATCAAACTACTTTATATTTTACATTGGTTTTATTGATATTTCTGTGTTTTAAATCAATAAATGGTTTTGATAATTAATTAAACTGTTTTCTGAATCTTATTTAAAATTCCTAAAATCACCAATTCCCAAAATTTTTGTATTTTTGCAGCATGGCAAATAACGATGATATTTTCAAAAAGATAATTTCCCATGCTAAGGAGTATGGGTTTATTTTTCCGTCGAGCGAAATATACGACGGAATGGCAGCCGTTTATGATTATGGTCAAAACGGAGTAGAACTCAAAAACAATATAAAATCATATTGGTGGAAATCGATGGTGCAATACCACGAAAATATAGTTGGTATTGATACTGCTATATTTATGCATCCTACTATCTGGAAAGCATCGGGGCATGTTGATGCATTCAACGATCCGTTGATTGATAATAAAGATTCAAAAAAACGCTATCGTGCCGATGTTTTGGTCGAAGATTTTGTTGCAAAAATTCAGGATAAAATCAATAAGGAAGTTGAAAAAGCAGCCAAACGTTTTGGCGAAACTTTCGACGAACAGCAATATCTGAGCACCAATCCACGTGTGATGGAATATCAGCAAAAGATAGATGTAATTAATAAACGTTTTTATTCTTCACTGGAAAAGAACGATTTAGCAGATGTTAAAGCATTAATTGAAGAACTTGGAATCGTTTGCCCTATTTCTGGCACCCGCAACTGGACAGATGTTCGTCAGTTCAATCTGATGTTTTCAACACAAATGGGTTCAGTTAGCGAAGATTCCGGACAGGTTTACCTTCGTCCCGAAACCGCTCAGGGTATTTTTGTAAATTTCCTTAATGTGCAGAAATCAGGCAGAATGAAAATTCCTTTTGGCATTGCTCAGATAGGAAAAGCATTTCGTAATGAAATAGTTGCACGACAGTTTATTTTCCGTATGCGTGAATTCGAACAAATGGAAATGCAGTTTTTTGTTCGTCCGGGCGAAGATTTAAAATGGTTTGAATACTGGAAACAAGAACGTATAAAATGGCATCTTTCGTTGGGAATACCTGAAAAGAAATACCATTTTCACGATCACGAAAAGCTGGCGCATTATGCCAATGCAGCTACTGATATTGAGTTTGAGTTTCCATTTGGTTTCAAAGAACTGGAAGGCATACATTCACGTACTGATTTCGATTTAAAGGCACATCAGGAATATTCAGGCAAAAAATTACAATATTTTGATCCTGAACTCAACGAAAGCTATGTACCTTATGTAATTGAAACATCTATCGGACTCGACAGAACTTTTCTTGCAGTATTAAGCTATGCTTTTAAAGAAGAAAAGTTAGAAGATGGAAGCGAACGTGTTGTATTGAATTTGCCTCCGGTTTTGGCTCCATATAAAGTTGCTGTATTACCATTGGTTGCTAAAGATAATCTACCGGAAAAGGCACGTGAAATCATGGATTGTCTAAAATCAGATTTTATGTGTACTTATGAAGAAAAAGATTCTATCGGTCGCCGTTATCGTCGTCAGGATGCTGTTGGAACTCCATATTGCATAACTATTGATAATCAAACAATAGAAGACAATACGGTTACCATCCGCGATAGAGATACCATGTTACAGGAAAGAATATCCATTGATAAAATCTCGGAAATTGTTGTAAGAAAACTAAAAGGAAATTAATTTCTTTACTTATCATATAAAAGGATTTGTTTACTGATTCAGAAAAGTGAATAAATCCTTTTTTTATTGCTTAATTTTTTTTCTGGCTTCAGCAATACTTATTAATTTCTCATCTTCAAGTGCTATAATAAAAGCTCCGGAAACTCCAAATTCTCTAACCATTACATTTTTATAATCAATAGCCTCTTGAAAACTGTAAAATTCACCTACAGCATATTTAAACATTTTGCCATTAGGAATTACATATATTGCTTCTGAAATACCAAATTTTTGGCGATATAATTCCTCCGAATTGTTGTCGTTAGCTCCTGCAATCTGAACCCTTAAAACAACTTTATGTAAATCGTTTATTGCTTTATTCTCACTATTAATATTAGGATTTGCAGTATTGAAAGAATTTGAATTAGTGACAGTTGAGTCTATAAAAGAATGTTTAACAATAGAATCCTTTATGTCTTCTGATGGCTTTGAAAGCTTGGAAGTATCTGCAATTTTATTAATTATATCAGTTCTTATTTTTTGTAAAGTATCAGTTTTGGGTGTTGAAATATTGGATTTTGTTTTTTCACTTCCTTTTTTTCCCTTTCTTTCTTGTTTGATAAACGAAGTTGCAGCAACAGTATCAGCAAAACTTGATATTTTAGGAGCAGCATAAAAATTGGATGTATCTATATTTAAAGATTCATAAGATGTATTAAATGAATTGAATTGCTTCTGAATAGTTTCGTAATTCGATTTTAATTCTTTAACATCATCATAGTTGTCTTTCGAAAAATTGAATAATTGCTTTTTAAAAGTTTCAGAAGCTTTCAGGCAATCTGTAATAAATTTTTCAAAATCATCATAGTCGGTTTCATAATAAAATTTGCTAAAAATCTGTTCTTGTACCGAAGGTTGCAAATAATATTCATATAATGTTTTTTTTGTATAGGTTTTAGTAAGTTTGAATAAAACTTTTTCCTTATCCTCTTTTCTTATCGGATATATTGAAAAAATCAGATTCGTAAAATTTTTAAACAACTTTTGATTTGTTTTGATAATAGTTTCAGTAACAATGTTATTAATTCCAAGTTTATCGTTATCAAGATTAATATAGCCGGCACAATACACATCAAGATTAACAGAAAAAGGTTTTCCAACCATTGATTCATGAGGAATTAAATATCTGAGTTTTTCTCTTTCAAAAACATAAAAATTTGCAGCTTTATTGGTTTTCCAATTTGATTTTAAATTTGGGAATTCATAAAAACCTTCTGTAAACTTAACAACCATAAGTACATAACTTGTTTTTTTGAAAATGAAAGTATTTAATGTTATTGATGAGAAATTTTCTTTGCCATTTTTGTATTCGTCAGATTTAGAATGAACAACAGTTTTGTCATTTGGAATTTTATTATTTTCGCTTATCCATTCTCCATTATTTTGTAATAACCAGCCTTTGGCATTATTGAGTTTTGACGATGTATCGGAATATATCGGAATAGCAAAGGAATTAGAATCCAATACCTGAGCATTAGCTATATAAGTATATGTAAGCGTAATAAGTATGAAAAAAACTTTTCTCATCAGGTTATTATTATCATAATGTACAAACCTACAACATTTTTAGCAAAAAAACACTATTCTTAATAGAAATTAATCAACAGTTATGAATTGAAGTAATAATTAGAGTAATAAAAGATTTTTTTTAATCAAAACATTCTTAATATGTTGATAATATGTTATATATTTTTTAATTCTTTAATGATTTCCAATAGCAATAAAGTTACGTTATTCACATTTTTATTAAAAACTTCCAAAACGCTTTCCCATGAAACGGGTTCAATATCCGTTTTCCAGCAATCATAATCAGTACTTAATGCTATTGCAGCATAAGGTATTTGAGCTTCATTGGCCAGAATAACTTCAGGAGCAGTACTCATATTAATTAAATCAGCACCCCACATTCTAAACATACTTGATTCGGCTCTGCTCGAAAATCTTGGTCCTTCAATAGTCACAATAGTTCCTTTATTATGAATCCTAAAATTAAGTTTATTTCCAACTTTAAAAACAATATTTCTTAGATTTAAATCAAAAGGATCTGCCATTGGAGTGTGCATCATTTTTTCAGGTTCAAAACTTTCAAAAAAAGTAATCGGTCTGTGTCTGGTAAAATCAATAAATTGGTCAGGTACAACCATATCACCAGGTTTAAACTCATCTTTCAGACTTCCACAAGCAGTAGTTGCAATAATATGTGTACAACCCAAATCTTTTAAAGCCATAATATTAGCTCTGTTATTTACTTGAGTAGGTGGAATAGTATGTTGTTTGCCGTGTCTTGAAATTATTACTATTTCCAATCCATCTATTTTCCCGAAAATAATCGGAGAACTTGGTAATCCATATTTTGTTTTATGTTCAACTACATGATAATCTGAAAACAAATTGAGGTTTTCTAAACCTGAACCACCTATAATGCCTAGTTTTATCATCGTATTTAGTATTTAATTTTTTTTGCTAATTTATAAAACCTTTCATAAAAAATAAAATTATTTATTTTCTTTACTTTAAAATTTATAACATTTCATTGTAAAGTTTTTTATAGCAAATAAAGTTTCATTTCTAGCTTCTATATAACCCATATGACCAACATTAGTTATCAGAATATCAGCATTATCTGGCAACATTGCTTGAGCCATGGCTTGCTGAATATTAACACGACTATCTTTTTTCCCAAAAATAAATAATATTGGTTTTTTAAGATGAATCAACACATTCAATTTATCAGTTCTTAGTTTCATTCCTTGCTGTGAAGCAATAATTGATTCTGAAGTCATATTTATTGTATGTGATTGTAATTCTTTTATTTCCTTATCGAATTTTTCAATATTTTCCGGAGCAAATAGTTCAGGAATAAACTGACTGATAAAAACTTTGCGATTTTGTTTAACAATTTCACAAGCTCTTTCCCTATTGTTTTTTGCTTCATCGGTATCCGCTAAAGCATGTGAATGAAAAAGCCCTAACCCTTTAATCATAGTTGGATAATTTTCAGCGAATTGCAAACTAACATATCCTCCCATTGAATGCCCGATTAAAACAAATTCATTAATATTTAATTGATTAGTTATTTGTTTAATAATATCAGACATTATCTCCATTGTATGAGTTTCACCAAGGCTATCACTTTTTCCATGACCAGGTAAATCAATGCACAGAACTTTGAATTCTTTACTTAATTCATTTGAGAAGTCCTTCCAGATTAGTAGTGATTCCATAAATCCATGCAGCAATATCAATGTATCACCTTGCCCCTGAATAGTATAATGTATCTTTTTGTGATTGAAATCATAAAAGTGTGAAATCATGATTTAATTTTTTTTAATTTTAAATCATTATATGTAAAAAAAAAATTAAGGTTACCAAAAATGAGATTAAAAATATAAATAATACAATATTTATACAATGAATTAATAGCCAACATTTTTGAAATTAATTTTTAATGCATTGAGAAAAAGTCGTTGTTAATTAGGCAGATTAGGTTATAGTTTTGAATTGATTTTTTATAGTTGAATGATAAATTCAGTCTATTTATAATTTTAAGTATTGTTAATAATTTTTTTGAGACATATTATTTTTACAAATAAAAAAATTCGTACTTTTGACTAATGGAAGAAAACACTTTATCAAAGGATAATAAAAGGAGAAGAACAGCACAAAGCTTATCTGCAATTAATTCAATTTCAGGTCAGGGGCGATTGCAACCACAGGCAATTGATTTGGAAGAGGCTGTACTTGGAGCATTAATGTTGGAGCAAGATGCACTCAATTCGGTTATAGATATTTTGAAACCTGAGTTCTTCTATAAGGATCAGCATCAAAAAATATATTCTTCAATTTGTAAGTTATTTGCAAAATCACATCCTGTTGATATTTTAACAGTTACTAATGAATTAAAATCTCAGGGAGAACTTGAGTTTGTTGGTGGAGCCTATTATATTTCACAATTAACCAATAGAGTAGCTTCGGCAGCCAATATTGAATTTCACTCACGAATTATTTCACAAAAGTATATTCAAAGAGAATTGATAAAAATTGCATCAGAGATTGAACATGATGCTTATGAAGATACTACCGATGTTTTGGAATTGCTTGACAGAACAGAAAGTAGTTTGCTTTCGATAGGAGAAAAGAATTTTAGAAGTGATTATTCTGATATGCAATCGATAATAAAAGCTGCAATTGCTGAAATTGAAGCTATAAAAGATCATGAAAATGGATTAAGTGGTGTTCCTTCAGGCTTTACCAATTTAGATCGATTAACATCAGGTTGGCAAAAAGCCAATCTTATCATTCTGGCAGCACGTCCATCAATGGGAAAAACTGCTTTTGCCCTTACAATGGCAAGAAATATTGCTGTTGATTTTAAAAAAGCTATTGCATTCTTTTCGTTGGAAATGTCTGCTGTTGAATTGGTAATGCGATTGATATCCAGTGAATCACAGCTTTCGGCCGATAAATTAAAAAAAGGAAATCTTGCAGATTATGAATGGACACAACTAACTTCAAAAGTAAGCTCGCTTATTGATGCCCCATTATATATTGATGATACTCCAGCTCTTACAATATTCGAATTACGTGCAAAATGTCGTCGTTTAAAACAAAAACACGATATTCAAATGATATTTATTGATTATCTGCAATTAATGCAAGGCTCTTCTGAAAGCAAAGGAAATCGTGAGCAGGAAATCAGTACAATATCACGACAGTTAAAAGCATTGGCAAAGGAATTGAGAATTCCAATTTTAGCTTTATCGCAATTAAGCCGTGCCGTTGAAACTCGTGGTGGTAGTAAAAAACCAATCCTTTCCGATTTACGTGAATCTGGTGCTATTGAGCAAGATGCTGATATTGTAATGTTTATTTATCGTCCTGAATATTATAAAATTGATCAGGATGAAAAAGGTGATACACGTGGAATGGCTGATATCATAATAGCAAAGCATCGTAATGGACCTACTGATGAGGTAAGACTAAGATTTATAAATCATTATGCAAAATTTACAGATGCCGAAAGTAATGATTTTGATACACCTGATTATTTAACTCCTAACAATGATTTTGAAAATTCACCTCAAACATTTACAATTCCTTCAAAAATGAATGATATGATGGATGATGACGTTATACCTTTTTAGTTAATTTAGTATGTTTAAAAAGTTTATTATTATTTTTATATTGCTTTCATTAAGTTTCTGTGTTAAAGCAGCGTATATTTTAATCCCAATGGATAATATCCAAAAGAATCATTTAAAAGCTTATGGTTTAACATATTGGGTTTTGCAACATGATGTTGAATGTAGTTGGCTTCTTAATTACAGAGGAGGAAGTTTTATGTTCAAATACAATGAGTTATTTGAAAAAGAGTTAAAAATCCGAGGAATTTCCTATCAGGTAATTGCGGATATACAAAGCACCGCAATATTACAGCAAGTAGCAGATCCTGAAGCAAATATGGATGAAGTTAAATTGCATAAAGCTCCTAAGATTGCTGTGTATTCGCCAAAGAATAAACAACCATGGGATGATGCTGTTACACTGGTTTTAAAGTATTCTGAAATTCCTTATGAAGTTTTATATGATGATGAAATTATGACAGGTTCATTGCCTTTATACGATTGGTTGCACCTTCATCATGAAGATTTTACAGGACAATACGGAAAGTTTTGGGCTAATTATCGTAATGCAGAATGGTATCAGAATGAAGTGAAAATTTCTGAAGAAACTGCACGTAAATATGGTTTTAATAAAGTATCTCAGTTAAAGTTAGCTGTATCAAAAAAAATCCGGGATTTTGTTTCCGGAGGAGGTTATTTATTTTCTATGTGTTCAGCTCCCGATAGCTATGATGTTGCATTGGCAGCGGAACACACAGATATTTGTGATCACATGTTTGACGGTGATCCGATAGCTGCCAATGTGAATTCTCATTTAGATTATAATAATTGTTTTGCTTTTAAAGATTTTACATTGGTGACGAATCCGATGGAATACGAAATCTCATCCATAGATGCTACACAAACCAGAGGAAGAGTCGGACAAGATAAAGATTTTTTTACATTATTCGATTTTTCAGCAAAATGGGATTGGGTTCCATCTATGTTATGTCAGAACCATGAAATGGTTATAAAAGGTTTTATGGGACAAACCACTGCTTTTCGAAAACAGTTTGTAAAATCTAATGTATTGATTATGGGGGAAAATAAAGCTTTAAATGAAGCCCGATACATTCATGGTGATTTTGGAAAAGGTACATGGACATTTTATGGTGGTCACGACCCTGAAGATTATGAACATTTGGTAGGTGATCCTCCTACAGATTTAAATCTTTTTCCTAATTCACCAGGTTACAGGTTGATATTGAATAATATATTGTTTCCTGCTGCCAAAAAAGAAAAGAGAAAAACTTAAGTTTTATTGGTTATCGTTTTTGTTCTTCTTAAATAAAACGATATATTCGTAATTCATTATTATTAAGGTAATAAAGATAATTATTACACCTATCCAATATTTGAAATCAGAAATTTCATTATACATTAACATGGTCATTGCCATAATTAATAGCGATAATGCAATGATTTTTAAACGACTACCTAATGAGTTTTTCATCTTTAATAAATTTAATTAAAGTACAAATATACAAAATATGCTTTATAAATTTAAAAAAACGCTTCTGTTTAATAACAAAAGCGTTTTTTTTAATTATTGATTTGAAATTATTTTTCTATCCTGATACGTGCATCTACAGCAACTATCTTGTCTTTTTTCCCAAGTAATGGATTGATATCCATCTCTTTTATTTCGGGTGCGACTGTTAATAGAGTAGAAACTGCATTGATAATTTCTGCGAAAAGTTCTTCGCTGATACCTTCTTGTCCACGAACTCCTTGTA
>CAZYEM010000053.1:7323-18613 GCA_964646395.1 uncultured Bacteroides sp. | reverse complement strand
CTACCAATGCCAGAAGCTAAAGATAAAGTTACTGAAGAGGAATTTCCCATATCTAAATTTTCATATATATCAGTTGCAGTAACTATAACATTACCCGAAACATTAGCCATCATCGTTGATGGAACAGTTATTTTCAGCATAGTTGCAATTACATCAACAGACATTATGTTTCCAATAACAGTACTCCCAAAATCCAAAGCAAATAAAGAACCGCTAGCATCGGCACTAAAACCATGTGAAGTTTGATCAACCATAAACTGAAGTGTTTGCCCATCATTTAGACCTGTAGTTTTAAGCCATATCATTAAAGTTATATCTTTAGATGTACCATTTGCTATATCCAGATTCCCTGAAATAATTGAGAAAGTAATATCATTATTGGTAATAACAGGAGTACTGGTAATTATATCTGAAATCCCATCATTCAATTTTGCACCAAGAATAGTATTTATCCAATTTGCACTCCCTGATGGATTATTATTTTTAATTTTAATGGAAGTAACCTTGGTAGCTAATAAATCGGTAGTAGCTAAATCGGCAATTGTAAATTTAAATACACTAACTGCAGCAACAGAAGTATTATTAATGGAAGCTATATTCCCAGCTGTAATTTGCAGAACAGGAGACTGAACTTTTGATGTAACATCATTTAATGAAGTAAAAGGAATAAAATTACCTGCATCAGCACCAATATCAGTTGGAGTTAAATTACTTCTTATTTCACCATCATAGTCATTTGTTATGCCAATATCTGTTCCGTTAGATTCTATCATTGTAGAATTTATAGCACTTATATGTAAATCAGGAATTGCTGAAAGTGGATTTATAAATTGGGGATCAGAGTTAATACTATTTACATCTTGTCCAACAGCAGTTTTCCAATCCGAAAGACTTACCACATCATTAGCATTGAAAAAACCGAGTGTTCCACCATTTCCATTAACATAATAATCATTATAATTAATTGTCAATCCTGATGGATTTGCAGTATTCCCAGCAATTTTTACAGCATAATGTTTTCCAGTACCACTTCCATTGGAGCGTGCATTAAAAAAAATATTATTAATAATACTACGAGTATTAACACCTAAGCTATTTAATGCATAAGTTGCACTTGCTGAAGTACTCACATCTATACCACCAATATAAATACTGTTAAAATAGAAATTATTAGTTCCTGCTCTTTCATTAATACCATAAATTGAATCTCCAACAGTAATGTTGTTTCCCAAACTTATCATATTATTTTTAAAAGTAGTATTTCCGGCATTAATATAAATACCATTTAAACTTGATGCAGTATTGGTTGAAGTACCTAAATCCAAAGAATGAATATAATTTCTTTCAACAACATTTGTACCTGTTGCAGGTCCATTGTAATATAAACCAACTACACTTTTTTGTCCATTATATGTATTTGATAATGAATAAATGGTATTTTGAGAAACTGTTTGTCCAGCTAATGAAGATGAATTCATTGCAATACCAATTAAGCTGGAAGTTATTCCTGCACCATTTGTAGTTGCTATAGCTTGAGCTGATAAATTGCGAACTGTATTTCCTGTAACAGTATTTGTTCCAGCACCAATGTATATTCCATAAATCATAGGTCCGCTCGAACTGGCAGGGAAAGCATTGTAACTATTATTTACATTGGCAACTGTATTATTAGAAATCAGATTAGTTCCGGTAGAAGCCACATGAATGCAATTTACAAACTGTTTTACTGTGCCCGTAGTAGCGTTTGCAAGATTAATGCTGTTGGCAGTTGTAGTACTTCCAATGGTATTGTTGCTAAAAGTAACATTGCTTGCATTTGCATTCTGATATAATAAATACATTGAATGTGTGTTAGCTAATACACTACCTGTAGCAGTTAAAGAACCAATATTATTATTTGAAATGTTTACTGTAGTTACCGAAGAGCTAACAATACCATAAGAATAAGTATTAGTAGTTCCATTAGTTAATGTAATTGAACCTATTCCAGTACTTTCACCAATAGAATTTCCTAAAATATTTCCTATATTAGCACTTCCCAATTGCAAATAAATTCCCGCCCAGGTACCAGGAACAGTTGTATTTGTTCCATTTGAAACCCAGTTAATATTTTTAATTGTATTGTTTTGAATTGAACTAGCAATTGAAGATGCCACATTTAAATTAATACCAACAAAACGATTATTTACTGCAGATGAGCTTATAGACCAAGGAGAACCACCGCAACTTATTGTAGAACCACCTATTTCATTACCTAAAATTGAAAAGTTATTACCATAAGTAGTATTGCTAATATAAATTCCATAAGTAGTTCCTGCTCCACCAGCATAAGCAGAAGTCTGATAAAAACTATTATCAGTAATTGAATAATCGGTATTTCCTGTTAGAACATATATACCTGCATTTCCAGCAGCCAGAAAATAGTCATATATTTCACAATCACTAATAATAATATTACTGTTTGCAATTGCGGCAGAAGTAGTACTTCCATTAGCATAAATACCTTTGGAAGGCTTACCTGATGCTGCAGGACCGATTTTGCAATTTGAAATTTCAATATTGTCATTTCCATTACCACCAGATGCAGCAGTACTTATAAAAACATTTCCCCCATTTGTTGACAAAGGAACTGTAGATGAACCAAGTATATTACAATTTACAATTGTATTATTAGTTGCATCTGACATAAATTTAATAGTTGAAGTTCCAGAGGTAGCAGATGTACTTAAATTAGAAATAGTAAGCGAATTTGAACCATCATTTAATCCGTTTATTGTTACAAAATCTGCTCCATTAAAATTTAAAAGAGGGTTTCCGGTTACTGTTCCAGAAATAATTCTTGCTCCACTTGGCAATATACTAAGAGACGCCCACATGCCTCCAGCACCAGTAAGTGCATTGGTACCAGCTTCTGCATTAATATCAGAAGTAATTGTTACTATGATTACCTTGCCCGTTTGATCTGCTGCATTTAATTCAGCAAAAGCACCACCAGCATTGGTAAGTGATGCATAAACACCATCCTGTGCCAATGAACCTGTTATAGTTACCTGTGCATTTGCATATTGCAATAAAATGCTAATACTTAATACAAAAGCGAATAAAAATAAATATATTTTTTTCATATTTATAAAATTATTTAGTTATTATTTAATTGCTATTTATTGAATAATTATTTTTTTAATTTCAAAACCATTAATATTACTAACTTTCATTACATAAATACCCTTTGAAAAATCTGATAAATCTATGTTTTTGAGTTCTCCATTCCACATCAAATTTTTCATTTCAACACCTTGCATATTATATATATAAACAGTTGCTGTTTTATTGAATTGTTTTTCGGCAGAAATAGTAAATAAACCATTTGAAGGATTAGGTGAAATTTCAATTTTATTAAGTTCTTTAATCTCCTCTATTCCTTGATAAACAGGAATGCCTCCATAAAAAGTAACCAACTCACCGGCAACCATATAATTTGGTTTTGCTCCACCAGCACAATTTGTACAGGTAACTCCATTTACACAGTTGGGATTTGCTGCAGAACACAAATTTACATAATTAGGATCAAATTCATATTGTAAGTTGACATTGCTACCAAGCCCTGCCGCTAAATTTATTTGCCAAAGCATAGGTATAGAGCCAGGACACCAGCCAGCTCGAGGATATATCCATGTACCATTCTGAGGCATGCAACTTGCAGGATTTGGATTACAGGTTCGCCATAAATTCTGGTTAAATATTGTACTCCCATTTACTTTAATATGATGTGTAGCATTGTAAAACTCAGCTGCATTACCAGTATTGTCGGTTCCGGAACCATGACCAGTTGTAACTAACCTTAAATAAGCAGCAGTAATATTAGGATTGCTTAGTTTTAAATTTCTAACTTCCACTGGTTGTAATGCAGGAAATCCATTAGCTCCATTACCCCATCCACCAAAACCATACGATCCAAGCCAAAGTTTCTCCATCCAGCTATATTTATATGGAGGAGTTCCTTCATGATAAATGAGAGTAAGTGTTATTTTAGACTTTGCAGGAAAATTAGCTTGAACATCTATTTTACCTTGTAATTGGGATGCAAAATCTGTAATATCAATACTGTCATGGCAAGCCACACCATAAGGAGTAATATAACGTATTAATTCAACAAATTCTCCATTTGCACCTCTAATATTAACATTACCAATAACATCCCAAGGTTCACAACCTTCGGAAGGACAATTATATTGAAGATATGCCGTTATTTTTTTAAAACATCCTGTAAAACTTGGAAGAACTAATGTTGTATCTAAATTTTGCCCTGAGATATCAGCAAAATGGATAGCATTTATAAGTGAATAATTTATTGAAGACGAATCAGGAACTACCTGAAAAGTTATATTTTTAGTTGTTTGAGTGCCTCCAGAGCTGACAGCTGTTGCTGCAACAGTATAATTTCCATAAGCAGGTGGTGTCCAGTAATAAAGAAAATATCCATTTTTTAAAGTATCCGGTTGTAAATTCTGATTGTTAATTGTAAAATACACTTGACTTATTGAAAGTAATTGATTATAATCAATTGAAGTTACTACTGATAATGGAATTTTATCCAAATGAGGAGCACGAACCATATTTCCATCTACAGGATTTCTAATATCTAATTTAGGAAAAACAAATAAAGGATTAATTACATAGAACGACATAGGCAAATCGACAGCAGCGGCTACAGATGCATTTCCAGATTGATGTGCAGTTATAGTAACTGTACCTGTATCACCGGTAAGTGTAACAATCGTATCATTGGATAAAAAAGCCGGGCCGGAAATTGTAAAATTAACTGGTAAATTTTTATTTGTAGTAGCATGTATTGCAAATGGAGCATGCGTAGATAATACCTGAGAAGGCAAACTATTAAATACAATATACTGATATTGTAGGCCTCCCGTATTTGGTTGACGTATTTTTATATTGTCAAATCCAGGTTTACCACCCAATGCATGTATAAACAATGTTTTCCATTTAGCCGGATCTTTTTTATTATTAGAACCCGGAGTTAATCCAAGATTCAGATTATTTATTTGAGTTATCAACGTAAAAGCTAAGGCATTCGGTCTTTTGGCGTATAAAGTTAAACTTCCCTGAAAGTTAAAGGCATCAAAATCAATCAGAAATTTATAGGTATTCCAACCAGGAATACTATCGTAAGTAAATGCTACTGAAGTTCCATCGGGTTTTACTACTGTACCTCCAATTGGTGACATATTATGAACATTAAGCCATATACCGCCTTCATTTGCTTCAATTCCTTGTGTTACATTTGCAATTTTTCCATTATCATTCAAATCATAACCTATTCCAAAAGAAGTATTCCAATAGGCAGAATATATCTGAACTTCCATTTCCATAATACCACCAATGGAACAATCGAAAGGAAAAGAGGTAGTTGTTTTACGGGAAGCAGTTTGACCAACATTTGATCCTCCATAATTATAAAAAGCACCTAATGAAGCATCTGCTGTTGCAACACCAAGACTATTTGTATATTGAATTCCAAAATCGCCACCACTTACAGCATTGGCAACACTTTTCCAACCATCAATACCATTCAATGTATTTGAAATAGGTAAATTGTCAAAAGGATATACATGTTCGACTAATTGTGCTTTTACTGAATTAATTGTAATGATAATGCTTAAAATCAATATTGATACTATTATTTTTTTCATATAAAAAATATTTATTATTGAAGAACTATTTTTTCAACCGTAGTAAAACTTTTATTTATAAATCTGATAAAATAGATTCCTTTTGGATAAACAGATAAATCCGTATCAAAACTATAATCTTGTTTATATTTGCTAATCAATTCTTTATGAATTGTTTCCCCTTGTAAATTTGTAATCTGTAAATTGATATCAGCGTTAATTTTGTTAATAACAATTGTTATTTTACCATTACTTGGATTTGGATATATACTGTAATTCAACATATTTTCAACTTCATTGATTCCAACAGGAGAAACATAAACATAATATATGGCTGACATTATGCCATCACCACAAGCATTATGACCTTTTACAGTTAAATTACCAGATGTAGCATTTGTACCGAAATTAATTTTTACACTATCTGCAATCGTTATTGCGGCAGGAACAAAAGTAGCTCCAGTACCCGAATAAGACCAGAAATAAGTGGTTGCATTTGCAATTGATGGCACTTTGTACACTACATTCGTTTCTCCAATAAAAACACTGTCATTTTGCATAGAAATAATTGTACCGGCAGCAGCAGGTAAAGGAAGAATACTAAGCTGAGTGGTTGCAGAAACAGCTGCACATCCACCAGTTGGAGGGATAGTATAGCTTACTGTAAAACTACCTGCAGAACTTGTAACCGGAGTAACAGAACCTGTACTTGCATTAATTGTTAAACCTGTAGGTAAAGAAGCAAAACTCCCTCCTGATGTACCTGTTAAAATTATATTTTGAACAGTTGAAAGATTATTACAATATGGAGAACCTGTATATGAAATTGTTGCGGTAGGTAGCGTTGTAATAATAACAGTAGTATTTACTGAAACGGAAGCACATCCACCAGAGGCAGGAATTGTATAAGTTACAGTATAAGTTCCTGAATTGCTTGTACTTGGTATAATTGCTCCTGTTGTTGAATTTATAGATAAACCAGCAGGCAAAGCAGAATAAGTTCCACCTGAAGTACCAGTTGAAGTAACTGATTGAGTAGTTGTAAGCGTTTTACAGTAAGGAGAACCGGAATAAAAAATAGTTGCAGCTGGAGCAGCTGTTATGATTGCATTTGCAGTTGTTGAAAAAGCAGCACATCCACCTGCAGAATCAATTTTATAAGTAACAGTGTAGCTTCCGGCATTACTAGAAACCGGAGTAATGAAACCGGTTGAAGCATTTAATGTTAAACCTGTTGGTAAAGCGGAAAAACTACCACCAGAAGTTCCTGTTAAGGAAACAGCTTGGGCTGTTGCAAGTGTTTTGCAGAATGGAGATCCTGTATAATTTATTGTTGCTGAAGGCGGTGTGGTAACCATTACCATTTTTTCAGCAGTTGTATAAGATAATCCACTATTTGTGCATGTAATAATGCATATAAAATATTTGGGAGATGTAAGATTTCCTGTTGATTGAGTAGTTAAAGTATCCATATTTGTATAAGGACCACCTGAAACAGATGCTGATTTCCATTGATATTTCATCCCAAGAAAATTATATAATGTACTTAATGATAACAAAGTTGAATTGCCCGAACAAACAGCTGTTAATCCATTTATTGTTGAAATATCCGGAGTTCCGGAGCATGAAATAATTGGAATTCCAATAAATTCGTCAGCACCAATATCGGGAGTTACACCTCTAATGTCTCCATCGATGTCGTTATTAACTGATGCAATCGTAATTCCAATATTGTCAATAGGAGAGGTTATTGCAGCCTGAATATGTAAATCATTGTTGTTTATATATCCAGGGTCAACAGACAAACTGTTAACATCTTGTCCAACAGCAGCTTTCCATGCATTTAGGCTTGCTACATCAGAAGAATTATAATATCCTAATACACCACCAGTACCGTTAACATAATAATCATTATAATTGATTGTTAATCCTGTAGGATTTGCAATAGTTCCAGCAATTTTTAAAGCATAATGCTTTCCGGTTCCGGTTCCATTTGAACGTTCATTATAAAATATATTATTCAGAAAATTTCTTGTATTATTAGTCACCAGACTGTTAAAAGCATAAGTGGAAGCATTTCCAATAATGGCAGATCCTCCTATACTTACAGAATTAAAATAGTAATTGTTAGTTCCGGTTGAATCCATAAAACCATTAATCTTATAACCATTACTTAAGTTGTCTCCAAGAGCAATCATATTGTTTTTATAAGTAGTTGAAGTTCCTGAACTGGAAGAATAGATTCCCGAAATAACACCAACACCTGAGGTAGTTAGGTTTAAATTGTAAATTTTATTTCTTTCAACAATATTTGATGAGGAATTAGAAGGAGCATCAAATATAATACCACTCAAACTCACAGCTGCTGAAGTTGCAGAATTTGAGATGTTGAATATTGAATTTTGAGAAATCAGCTGATTTCCGGTAACCAAATTGTTATCTCTTACAAAGATACCTGTAATACAGGTTCCGATGCCTGTTCCAGTTGTAGTACCTGTCGAACTTAAATCCCTGATAGTATTACCCGTAATATTATTAGTTCCTCCACCAATAAAAATACCACAGATATTTGCTGCATTACCACCATTAGCTTTATAATTATTATAAATATTGGCAACAGTATTGTTAGTTATGTTAACTGAACCCGGAGCATTATTGTAAATGCAGTTAATAAATTGATTAACAGTATTTGTAGAAGGGTTTGCCAGATTAATACTATTTGGAGTTGTTAAACTTCCAACTAAATTATTATTGATAGTTACAGATGAACCTCCTGAAGTATGAATCACATATAAAGCTGATAATGAAGTTGCAGTATTTCCTGTTACAGTAATTGAACCTAATATATTATTAGAAATATTAGTAACTCCTGCTGTAGATGCAGTTGTAATTCCAAAACAATATCCACCTAAAGTAGTTGCTGCTGAAGTAATAAAGATTGAACCTGTTCCTGTACTATCACCAATAATATTTCCTGTTATATTTACATTTCCTGTAATCAGGTAAATAGCATTCCATATACCAGGAGTTGAAGTTGCTGTTGCACTAGTTAACCAATTGAAGTTCTTAATGGTATTATTTTGTATAGATGATGTTGTTGCTGTACCAATATTAAGATAAATACCTCCAAACTTATATGTTGTTGCTGTACCATTTACAACCCAGGCATTACTTCCGCAATTTGCTGCACTACCACCAATAAAATTACCTGCAACATTATAGTTATCTCCACTGCTGATGTATATGCCATATGCTATAGATGAGGTTGTTCCTGAATATGCAGAGGTTTGATAAATACTATTTGCTGTAATAGTCCAGTTTGTTGAACCAACTGAAAGAAAAATGCCTGCTGCAGTTGAACTTCCATCAAAATTATACAAATTATTATTTGAAATTGTAATTCCACCATTATCTAACGAAGTAGTTCCAGAGGAGGAAATCAGATATTTAGGTTTGCTTGCTCCATCACAAATATCACAATTGTTTATGGTATTATTGTCGTTACCGGTTGAAGCATTCGTTGTACTGAAAAATATTACACCAGCTGTATTAGAAGTTGTAGAACCTTTAACAATTGAATATTTAATACTATTATTTGTAGCATCATTTATAAAACGAATGGTAGAAGCAGAAGTACCAGCATCAGTATTGCTAATTGTAAGGTTTTTTATCCCTGTTTGATTTACCCTTCCGTCGATTGTAACATTATCAGCTCCGTTTAGGTCTATCAATGCACCTGCAATACTTCCGCTTATTGTATAACCACTTGCATTTGGAAATATGGTAACCGAAGTGTAATTGGCAGTTCCTCCACTGGCATTTAGCACAGCAGAAGCTGTCTCTGTAGTACTACTTGTAAGTTGCAATACTACAGCTCCGGTTAAGGTGCCATTGTTGATAGCATCAAAAGCCGATTTTAAAGTGGTATAGGTTTGTCCGTTACCTACTGATGTTTGCCCCCAGGAAATATGACTGAATGCAAGAAAGATTAAAAGTAAAATTGTATTTTTCATGATAAATATATTTTTTGATATGTTCATTATTTTCAACTTATTATATTTTTGACAATTAAATTTTTAATCTAAGAAATATTTGAATACTTACTAAGCAATGCCACTAAATCACTTTTTCTAATCGGTTTAGAAATATACTCATTACATCCAGCTTCTATTGCTTTATAATTGTCACCGGTTTGAGCATAAGCTGTTTGGGCAATAATAATAACATCTTTATTAAACTTACGAATTTGACGGGTAGCTTCATATCCATTTAATAAAGGCATTTTTATATCCATCAGTATCATATTGATAGATGGATTACTGCTGCAAATTTCAATAGCTTCTTTTCCACTAAAAGCTCTGATTATTTTGTCGGAAATATTACTTATGATTTTTTCAAGATATTGAAAACTTAAATCGTCATCCTCTGCAATTAAAACGACTGGTATTTTATTTTGTACGATTTTAGAAATTTCATCTGCATTTTCTTTAACATTTGTATTTTGTTCAATTGGTAATCTTACAAAAACGGTTGTTCCTAGCATTTTTTCTGAAACCAGTCGTATTTTGCCACCCAATAATTTAACGATTCCGGAAGCTATACTTAATCCTAAACCACTACCTTCGTGTCCACGTGTATTTGAAACGTTTTCCTGCATAAAAGCATCGAAAACTCTTTTTTTAACATCATTATTAATCCCTACACCTGAATCGCCAACAAAAAACTCCAATTCATGGTTTATTAATTCGTAACCCAATGTTATGTAACCTTTTGGCGTAAATTTAACAGCATTATTCAATAAATGTGTTAAGGCTTTCATTAACAATTCTTCATCAGTTTTTAAAATGACACCATCAGGAATAATAGAATGCTGGATATTGAATTCCAGATTTTTTTCAGAGCAACATTCTTTTAATTGTTGGTGCAAAGTTTCAATCAAAGAATTATAATTAACTTGCTTTGGATATACCTGCATACTACCCGAAACAATCAGCGACATATCCATATAATCTGTTACGGTATTTAGCAGACGTTGACAGCTTTTATCCAACACATTAAGATATTGTTCCTTTTCTTGCTGTGCAGCATCCGGATCAATGACAAAAGGTGCAAAACCAAGAATTCCGTTTAGCGGTGTACGAATTTCATGAGAGATGTTATTAAGAAAAGCTGTTTTTAACCTATCACTCTCTTCTGCTTTTTCTTTGGCTAATAATAGTTGTTCTTCTGTATATTTTGTTTGTGTAATATCTTTGTTTATTCCAATCATTCGAATTGGGTTTCCTTTATTATCATATATAACTAAACCATTAGCTTTTATATATAAGACTTCACCATTAGGATGAATAATCCTGAACGAGGTATTAAAATCTTTTTCTCCTTTTATGGCAATATTACATTCTTCAATTGCAATCTCCTTATCTTCAGGATGAAGACCATTAGTCCAAGCATCTAAATTATTTGGAAAAGAATCTTTATTTATTCCATATAGTTCAAACATTCTTTTGTCCCATACCATTTTATTGTTTTTAATATCCCAATCCCAAATACCAAACTTACCTGATTCAATAGCTAGTTTTAATCTTGATTCATTTTCTTCT
>CAZYEM010000053.1:5775-7223 GCA_964646395.1 uncultured Bacteroides sp. | reverse complement strand
CTGATAACTCCAACTATGTGAGGTTTTTGATCAATTATAATTATTGCCGTTGTTAAAGAAGCATTGAATAATTCACCATTTTTCTTTCGTCCTATAGTCCCCAGATTATCGCAATAACCATTTTCTTTAAGTTGATTTATCATTATTGTACGATCTTCGGGAATAGCCCATAAATCCAATTCGGAAGAAGATTTGCCAATAGATTCATCAAAAGAATACTGAAATATATTTTGAAATCCCGGATTAACATCAATAATAATTCCTTCATCAAGCGTACCTATATAGAAACCATCTTTAATGGTCATAAATGTAGCCCTGAATTTTTCCTCCGACAATTTCATCTTCAGTTCATTGTGCTTCTGTTCTGTAATGTTTTTGGCGAAAATGGAAATCCCATTGATTTTGTCTTCGTGTAAAATCAGATTTAAATTCAGTTGCAAAAGATATCTTCCTGTAATAGTTTCATATTCCAATGAATGCGAACCTTTTAATATTGTCTGTTTATATAAATCATTCCAAAAACTTATTAATTCAGAACCAACAGGAAACAAATCAACAGGTGTCATGCCAATACTGATTTCTATATCCCTGTCATTAAAAAAGTAATCATGGAGGGAATTGTTCCAGTTTAAAAGTCCAAAATATTCGGCATCTACTGACCAAATCATATCATTGGTACTGTCAATTATGGATTTAAGTAGCGATTCAGATTCTTGTAATTTATTCTCAATCTGTTTGCGATCTGTAATATCTCTTACAACACCTTGTGTACCAATTACATTTCCATTTCTATCGTAAATTAGTTGTGCATTCATTGAAGCCCAGAATGATGAGCCGTCTTTTCTTAATCCTTTAACGTTCCAGTCTGTTTTTTTGCCGTATTTACGTAAATCATTAATCAGTTCTTCTCTGTCTTTTTTCTCAGCATAAAGCGTCGTAGCTGGTTTTCCAATTATTTCGCTTAATGACGAATATCCATAAATTAGTAATGCAGTAGGGTTTGCAAAAGTAAAATTACCATCTAAATCTGCATAAAAAATTGCATCCTGCAGATTGTCCATCATGTCCTTATATTTTATTTCACTTTCCTCAGCTTTTTCTTTGGCAATTTGTAATTGTTGATTTGCTTCTATAAGTTCTTTTGAGCGTTCATTTACTTTTATTTCAAGTTGATCACGATATATATGTAGCTCCTTTTCCATTTTTCTTTGCTCTGTTCGATCAATGCCTACACTTAGTGTTTTAATCAGCTGTTTTTTCTCATCATAAACAGCTTTATTAGTCCATGCTATCCATACTTTTTCGCCGTTTTTCTTTACATTTTCATTTTCGCTGCTGTAAAAATTTTCAGGATTATTTTGAACTACCTTCATTTTACTTTCAAGATCATAGCCTTCAGAATCTTTCGGTTCTACAATAGTACCCAAAACATTTCTGCCAATAATTTC
>CAZYEM010000053.1:0-5675 GCA_964646395.1 uncultured Bacteroides sp. | reverse complement strand
GAATTTGGATTAGGTTTAAGTTGAATGTTTATATTTCTGTTTAATTCATCAATTCCTGTATAATTAAAGTAAATGACATTGGATGAATCGGATGGGCATCCTATCAGATTTACTATTGAATAATAATAACCACTTTCCATAGGTTTAAATGATTGTCCATCAGCACCCGGAATAATCCCGCTATTAAGATTATACCATTGATTACCAATCGTAACATTTGAAATTAAAGAATCGGCTATCAATGTAATTACGGCTGCAGAAGGTGTAGGATACACTGTAACAGCCATTGATTTTTGCAAACCCATTCCGCAATTATTGCTGCCTTTCACAGAAATATCGCCGGAAATTGCAGTTGTTCCATAATTTACGCTGATATTATTTGTTGTACTGTTTCCTGTTGCGCCATTGGGTAAAGTCCAGATATAATTATCGGCATTGGGGATTACAGGTGTTGAATAAATCAGATTATTCCCTTGACAAACTGTGGATAAACCTGAAATACTTACTACAGAATCGGGCAAGAAAGTTCCAACAATAATGGGTAACGTTGATGAAACTCCATTTCCACAGGCATTTTTACCGTAAACTGTAATATTACCAGAAGTTGCATTATTGCCAATGTTTACATTTATTGAATTTGATGTTGATGTTCCTGTTAATCCATTTGGTAGAGTCCAGACATAAGAAGTTGCATTTGAAACCGGTGAAATCATATATGTTGCATTACTAAGACCAAAGCAGACGGTATCAGTTCCGTTTATAGTTCCCGCTGCCGTTGGAAAAGGGTTTACTGTAATATATCTTGTTGCAGTTGAAATTCCGTTTCCATTATTATTAACTCCTTTTACGGTAATATTACCAGAAATTGCTGAATTGCTGAAATTTACAGTAATTTTGTTTTTAGAAGTTATACCCGTTGCTCCATTGGGTAAAGTCCAGATATAGGAAGATGCATTAACAACAGATTCTACAGTATAAACAACACTATCCTGTCCCTGACAAACAGTAAAAACCCCACTGATAATCCTTGCAGAATCGGGTAATGAAGGATTAAAATATACTTCGCTTATATCAGGCATCATAACATCAGATCCAGGTATCCATTGAGGTTTTCCGTATTCATAAGCACCTGCATCAGGAGATAAACCTGTATAGCTATCATTAAAACCAGGGATATGTACTCCATAATCAACAGCTGATGAAGAAGATGGCAAAGTAAAATCATAAGCATTAACATTGGTAAAAGGAGATGTTGTAGTAACTAAATTATTACTGAATATATTTCCGAGATTCCATGCTTTATTAGATAAATTATTCTTTACTATCTGATTTTGAATGGTAGTTCCGGTATTTCCCCAGGCACCCATTGCATTTGTACAAAACCAGACAGTATTATTGTAAATCTGATGATTAACGGCTGGTTTATTGGTTTGAATGGCATTTTTACAATTCCAGATTATATTATGATGAAGAACATAATTAGTGTCGGCATTATCAAGATATATTCCCATAGAAGAAGTTATAGAATGATTATCATGAATCCAGTTATACGAAATAGTTGAACCATAGCCATTTGAAGAATATGTATAAGTTACACCTAAATCCTGAGTCAAAATTCCACAATCATACATATCATTATAATTAATATTAATAAAGTTGGTTAATCGATGTACTAAAGCACTTCGATTGGTTTTTCTAATAGTATTACGATTGATATTATGACCTAAACCAACTGTAGTGATTAAAGCACAATCTGTTGCAGCCCAATTGCAATCTTCTACCAAACAGTTTTCAACAGTATTGTATTGTCCACCAATACTTATTCCATCTCCCCAACTATGAGCTACATATGAATTTTTAATTGTATTGTTATAACCAGAGATAGCAACTCCTTTACCGTCCCAATTATTAATACCATAATTATTTGGATCAAATGCCTGACGTGTCCATCCTCTTTGAAAATAATGAAATGGAGTTGGAAACCAAACACTTCCACCATTTAAAATACAAGCTGTTGCTGTTTCAAAATTTACGGATGACCAAACAAAATGAATATTGTTTATTTCAATATATTGCTTTCCAAAACAATTAAATCCATTCATTCTTGTTCTGGCTTCAATTTTCATATTTGCAATATTAGAAGGATTCTGAGGATAATAATACAACGTATCATTTTGCCAATGCCATTCGTTAATAGTATCCAAAGCATTGATATGATGAGTAATATACCCATATCCAGAACCAGTATAAATTGTCGGACTGTATGCAGGATGTGAGCCCCAGGGCCAGGAAGTTTCATTACAATTTATCTGACTTCCATTTGATGAACTTATTTTCCCATTATGCGAAACCCATTTGGATGCAACAAGAACTTCGGCAATTCCACCTACCCAATATCCGGATGGAAAATTCATTCCGCTAAATGTTGCATTACTATTAGTATCAATTACAACTGATTTCCAATCACTGAAGCTCATATAATTTCCTCTGAAATTAGGATATCTTGCTTCATTCGCCATTTTTTTATCGACACTTAATTGTAAGACAGTATCTGGAGCATACGTTTTGTAAATGCCATTCTGATAAGGAGTCCATCCTGAAACAGAATCGGTGCCAACAATAATTACCTTTTCTTCCAGATAATTTTTAAAAACAATACGAGCTGATGAAGTTCCATTGTTCAAAGGAGTTACTGTTTCGCGATAAATACCTGTTCGTATAAAACAAGTATCACCTGCTACCATTATATTTGCAGCTTTCTGTATGGTTTTGAAAGGAGCAGCGAAAGTGCCAGAATTGGCATCATTCCCATTAATAGACACATAGTATTGTGCTGATACATCAAATGTTGCAAATGCAATTAATGATAAAAGTATAAGTATAAATTTATTTCTCATAGTTATTTATGAATTATATTATAATTAATTTAAGAACATATTTATTCGAATCTTTTTGCTAATATTTTCAAACATATTTTCACAACAACTTGAAACATAATGTTTATTTTCAATTGTAAATTTTATTGCTTTTGACAAATTGCAAACAGACATATCTCTTTTTGCAACATAAGCGATAACGCCACTACTAAAAGATATGGCTATCGTTCTTGAATCTTCATAAGTACCTGTTGTAATTAACTTTATCTTTGAATTTTCTGACACTATCTTTTGTAAATTCATAATATCATTTGGTTTATTGGATTGAAGATCAAATATCACAATATCAGGTTTTAAAACAATCAGCTTCTTAAGCATAACATCCACATTATCAAATTCTCCAACTATTTCAATCGTTGGTATTTTCTCCAATAATATTTTAAAGTTTTCAACTGACAAGAAATCTTTAACACATAATACAATCTTTGTTGCTAACATTGTAAAAAAATATATAGCAAAGTTAAAGTATATTTTAAGTAAAAAATATAGGTAATTTCCCTTGTTTTAGGTAAGGAAAATTACCTATCTTTTATAATAAATCTAATTAAAATAATATAATTTATCTCAACAAACAGCTAAATAAACGATACTTAATCAACATTTTACTATATGTTATATCTGATTTGGAAATATAAAAATAAGATTATAACAAAAAAAAGGCATCGGTCTTCAAACCGATGCCTTGTATATAATTTAAAATCAGTTGAACTGATTATTTACGAACCTGATATACTTTTTTAGCACCATAAGCAGCACCCATAAGCAGGAAAATGCTCAGACCACCGTCAATTGGAGCTCCACCACCAACAGGAGTATTGGTTGTACCACCTGTATTAGGTGCATTTCCACCACCCGTAGTCGTTGGACTATTTGGATGTGGAGGTTGAGCCATACTTAATATTGGTAATAATGCAAAGAAAGATACTACCGTAAAAATTCTGATTGCTTTTTTCATATTATTATATGTATTTTATTTGTTTCTAATTTATTATAATTATTTAACCTTTCTGATCCCTCCTCTTTTCAGAGAAGGGATCGGATCAGGCTATTTATCGTACATATACTTTTTCGGTATATACTTTACTGGCAGTAATAACTTTTACAATATAGTAAGCTGATGCAACATCCATAGTAATTGTATTTACTGTGGTATTTGCTGCTTCTTTACTCATTATTTGTTGTCCCAACACATTCATTACTACGATTTCTTTTACCTGATCTTTTCCGGTATTGTTTACGTAGATAACATTGTTGTTAGAATAGATACTTACATTTCCACTATTGTTTTCATTAATTCCATTTACGCCAAAATGCAAGTTAAATCTGTTTACATTGTCTGCAGGAACTGCTGTAAATGTATAAACTGATTGTTGCATCAAATTGGTAAATGTATTGGTTTTTGTATCTTCCAACATAATGGTTGTTCCATTGGCAAAACTGCTCATTTCACTTGCAGTAATTGAGTATGTTCCGGCAACACCATTATTAAATCCCATAGGAACTACTACTGGTGAAGCTAATGATGGTAATGCATTGATAGACAAGTTTTCATTTTGAATAACTGAATACAATTGTGGTGCTTCAGTTAATCCGAATAATTTAACAACATCATATTGTGAATCATAGTTAGATGTTGCGTTTGCATCAAATCTAACAGTTGTCTGATCCTGATAATTGTTTCCGTTAACTTTTAAAACTAATCTGTCACTTACAGTTGTTTTGTAGAAACTTCCACCAAATGTTTTAGCAGCTGCTGGTATTGTATAAGTTGCAGCTGGGCCACTTGCTCTTACAAAGAATGATTGATTAGCTGGAATTACTCCACCTAAAGATCCTGATAATGCACCGTCCCAATCTAAATAGTTACCAAAACCTGCACTCCATAAATATAATGCTGGTAATACATTAGCCATTGGCCATGTATTGGAACTTACTACGGTTAATGCTGATGGGAATGGATTTCCAATTAGATTGTATCCTTTTAATAATACATTAGGAGAAGTCCAGGTTAAAGGAATTGTTACGTCAGTTGAATTCAACTGTGTGCCTTCCATAGTTACTGTATGATTTGTATTTGACCATACTTCATAACCTTTACCTGCACTCATTACTTCTGATGGACCTACTGCTACATCCATCCATGGTGTTCCTGATAAACCGTCCCATGATTCATTGTATTTCTGTAAATACATTGTGATACCGGCGTTATTTGGATTTACATTTGAGAATGTATATGCAGTTGCATTATTAATTGGAGAACTAAAGAAATGCCAGCTATTAGCTGATAAGAATTGTTGAACTTTTACAGTTCCACCAATTGCTAATGTGTTTGTATTTATTAACTGTGCACCTGATGCAAGGAAAATATCATTACATACTGCTGGTGCAAAAATAATAGGATAATTTGCCAAACCTGCAGGTATTACCACATTGTGATTTGCCATTGGAACTAAATTCAATGACCAGTTTGTAGCTAAAGCCCATGCTGTAGTATTACCTAACCATGTATTGGTTATAAATCCAGGAACAGTAATAATCATTGTAATTTCATTTGAATTTGCTGTAGCTGATGTTACACATGTTAAATCAGAAGTCATAACGCATTTTACTACGTCACCATTTACTGGAGCATAAGCATAAGTTGCTAAACCTGTTCCTACTGCTATTGTATTTACATACCATTGATACATTGGAGCTCCACCGTTTGTTGGTGTTGCTGTAAATGTTACCATAGTTCCT
>CAZYEM010000052.1:0-18783 GCA_964646395.1 uncultured Bacteroides sp. | reverse complement strand
GATATTTTCTGATTATCACCTTGCAAAATAACAAAATACAATCCTTTTGAATATTCCAGAACATTTATTTCTATGAGATTTTCGGAGGATTTTATTTCCTTTTCAAATACAATTTTTCCATAAATATCTGTTAATGTTATTCCTTTATAAGAAAAATTCTTATCTAACTGTATATTTATTTTATTATTAGCAGGATTAGGATAAATGCTTATATTTGAATTGTTCACAATATCATTTGTGGTAATGTAGATTGGTACAAGTTGAACATCTTTAGTAGTGGCAACTTTATTCACAACACTTGAACTGATAGTTTTAGGATGATATCCGGTAGCAGAATATGTAACATTATATGTTCCGGCATAAATCGGGCGGTAATAATTTCCCAAAGGCAGCGTAGAATAAACATGCGAACTATCCATATCATGACCCTGAATAAATATTTTTGCTTTTAATGGAATTCCTGTTATACTATCCTTTACAATTCCTTTGATTCCATATTGACATTGTTCCAGATAATTAAGCAAAGAGCGATAATTGTAATTCCAGTAATTGGGTAATGTTGAAGCCGCTGGTTTTTTTGAATTGCTGATTTCCAAGCAAAACTCACGACAATGAGCAAAATAATTCATATAATCCTGGCGGCCACCTGTAATCTGATACCATGCAAATCCATTTGTTACTCCATTATCCAGATCATCCAGATATCCAGAAATTCCATTCACATGAACTGTATCAGCATATTCCCTGCAAACATAATTCCACCAGTTGTTGTCTGCTGGTAATTTTGCCCATGTATCAAAAGGATAGTTACAAACTTCAGCACCACCGTGAATATTAGCGGCCATTGTAAATTGAATACTATCTGCTAAAGCCATGAAAGCCATAGTTTCAGGTTGCCATGCATTTCCGTCAGGATGTTGGCCATCATTTGGATCAGGAAAGTTTCTGTTAAAATCTATTCCATTTGCATTATATCTTGTAGCACCTGCCACAGTTGTATTTCCTAACGCATAAGTGCCATCAGGGTTAGCTAATGGATTAATCCATATTTCAGTATTATTGACAATATTTGTAATTCGGGCATCGGTTCCATAATTACTTAACAAATAATCAATTAATCTGAGCATTAAAATATATCCGGTAAGTTCATCACCATGCATAGATGAAGTATAAAGAAATTTTGGTTCATTTTCATTTACATCCGGATTATCAGAAATTTTTACAAAAAGCAATTTTCTCCCACTAGCTAATGTTTTAATACTAAATGTACGGCAAAGATTTGGGAAATTAGTTTGAAATTTCGACATCAAACTATCATAAGCATTATAGGTAGGATAAAAATTCCAGGCTTGAATATCCTTATAATTAAGATTTTCCAACATATTATAATCCGCTTCCTGCTCATAATTATTTATAATTTGATATTCATATCCTAATTTCAAAAAGCTTAAAAATTCTTTTTTATTTGCATAAGCAAATACAAAGTTATCTTTAACATTGTCAATAGATATGATGCGAGTTAACTTACTTATTTCAGCTCTTGACTGTATTTGAAATTTAAATTGTATTTCTTTTTTTACTCCAAATAAATTATCAACTTTTTCAGAAGTATTTTGTGCTGAAATTGATACTGTTGAGAATAAAACGATAAATAAAAAAGAATATAGAGTTTTCATTTTTTCAGATTAAATATTATTCTGTAAAATTAGTAATTTTTTTTATTTTAAAAAGTTTCCGTAATAATTCAGAATGTTTACATTCAATAGTTATAAAAATCCCAAATCAAGTTTGGCTTCTTCCGACATCATTTCCTTATCCCAAGGTGGCTCGAAAACGATTTCCACTTCTGCACTTTTTATTCCTTCAACAGCGCATACCTTTTCGCGTACTTCTTCGGGTAAACTTTCAGCTACAGGACAATTAGGTGCTGTTAAAGTCATTTGGACATAAGCAGTAAAGTCTTCATTTACTTTAACTTCGTATATTAATCCTAAATCGTAAATATTTACAGGAACTTCTGGATCGTAAATGGTTTTCAACACATTAACAATTCCTTGTTCATACATTCTTAATTCTTCTTTCAGATCCATTTTTATGTTTATTAATCTGTTATATTTTTAATTATTCATTGATATCAACCTAATAGTAAAATAAATACTATTGTTCGTATTTTGTCTTGAAAACCAGAGCATAGAGCTTCATTTGTTTCATCATTGCCAATAGTCCGTTTGAACGGGTTGGGGAAAGGTGATCTTTCAATCCGATTTTATCAATAAAATCAAGATTTGCATCAACAATATCCTGTGCTGTCTGACCCGATAAAGCTCTGATCAGTAAATAAGCAATCCCTTTTGTAATGACTGCGTCACTATCCGCTTTAAAGAATATTTTTCCATCAATATATTCTGCACTTAACCAAACTCTTGACTGACAACCAACAATTAAATTATTGTCAACTTTGTATTTTTCATCTATCATCGGACATTCTCTGCCCATTTCAATTACATAATTGTATTTATCCATCCAGTCTTCAAAACTTTGAAATTCTTCAACTATCTGATTCCCTATTTCTTGAATTGTCATTATTTTATTTGTTATTTGTTACCGTTTTCTTTGTAAGGAAAATTTAAATTAATCAGCCTCGAAAAAACTGATTCCTTTATCATTTTTACCATCATTGATTTCTCCAAAGAAATTCTCATCCATTTTAATTTCAAATGTTTTAGCATCAATATATTGAGCTGTAATCTTAACTTTATTATCTTCAGAAACCTTTATTTTAACATAGTTATAAACAAAACCTTCCCCTTTTGGATATTTTATTAATTTCGATTCGGAAAATACTACAAATGCAAGTTTGTTTTTTATAGATTCCTTTGCAAAATATTCAAAAACACTCAGATTCATACCACCTATAGCATCAGGAACTTTTTCCTGCTCTTCGTTATCGCTTATTAATTTGCATTTTTTATATAGAGCAACCATTCTAACTTGTTTTCCCGAATTTAAGGATGTCATTAACTCATCAAAACTTTTTAATTGTTTTTGAGCTAAAACGGTGGTTGATATTAAAAAAAACAGTAATAAAACTGAACTTATTTTCTTCATAATCTATTTATTAAATAAAAAACATTATTCAAACATTTCCTTTACTTTTTTTACAGCAGAAATAAGAACATCAATTTCTGCTTTGGTATTATAAAACGCAAATGAAGCTCTTATTGTTCCCTGAATCTTATAAATATCCATAAGTGGTTGTGCACAATGATGCCCGGTGCGGACTGCTACACCAAAATGATCAATTATTGTACCTGCATCAAAAGGGTGAATATCCCCGATTAAAAAGGATAAAACAGCTGATTTATGTTTGGCAGTTCCATAAAACCTGATTCCATCAATTTTAGAAAGTTCATTCGTAGCATATTGCAATAAATCATCTTCATATTTTGAAATATTTTCAATGCCGAGTTCACTCAGATAATTTAATGCAGTTTCTAAAGCTAATACATCTCCAACATTTGGCGTTCCAGCTTCAAACTTAAAAGGCAAATCATTATAGGTTGTTTTTTCGAAAGTAACCACTTTAATCATTTCTCCACCACCATGATATGGTGGCATTGCATCTAATAGTTTTGCCTTTCCGTACAAAACACCTATTCCCATTGGTGCATAAATCTTATGTCCCGAAAAACAATAGAAGTCGCAATCCAAGTCCTGAACATCAACATATGAATGAGCAATTCCCTGAGCTCCGTCAATTAAAACAGGAATATTTAATTTATGAGCTTTCCTAATAATTTCCTTAATGGGATTTATTGTTCCCAACGCATTAGAGACATGTGTAATAGCAACAATTCTGGTTTTTTCTGACAATAAATCTTCAAAAGCAGTCATATTAAGTTCGCCATTTTCGAAAAATGGAATTACTTTCAGAATGGCTCCTTTTTCTTCGCAAATCATTTGCCATGGAACAATATTTGAATGATGCTCCATAGCAGAAATTATTACTTCATCTCCTTGATTAATAAATTTTTTGCCAAATGACTGAGCAACCAAATTTATACTTTCTGTTGTACCTCGTGTGAAAATAATTTCAGATGAACTGTTAGCATTTATAAAACGTTTTACAGTTTCTCTTGCATTTTCAAAAGCAAGTGTTGCTTTTTGGCTTAATGTATGAACACCACGATGAATATTACTATTCTCATTGGAATAATAGTTTGTTATCGTATCAATTACACATTGAGGTTTCTGATTTGTAGCAGCATTGTCGAAATACACCAAAGGTTTACCATGCACTTTTTGTTGCAATATCGGAAAATCTGCTCTTATTTTATTAATATCTAACATGTTGCTAACCTATTTTTTTTTAGCTGTTGTTTTAGTTGCAGATACTTTTGTTGTTTTTTTTACAGCTGCTTTAACGGGAGCCTTTCTGGAAGTTTTTTTAGGAACTTTTCCACTTTCTTCAGCTATTTTCAAACAATCTGCTAAAGTGAGATCCTTTGCTTCTTTTTCACCCGTAATTTTGTAATTTTCTTTACCGATTTTAATATAAGCTCCATATCTGCCACTTAGAATTTTTACATCGGGATTCTCTGAGAATTCTTTCAGTGCTTTCTCCGTTGTTTTCTTTTTCTTTCCCTGAATGTATTCAATCGCTTCTTCTAATGTTAAAGCAAGCAAATCCTGAGATTTAGCAACGGGAAAATTTGATTTATTATGTGTAATATAAGGTCCGAATCTACCTATAGAAACTACAACCTCATTCTTTTCATATTCACCCAGATTTTTTGGGAAATGTTGTGAAAGTTCATTTTTAGCCAGATCAGTAATTCTTTTAGCTTTAATGATTTCTATACATCTTTCTTCAGAAACATCATAAGGATCATCATTTTTGGTAAGCGAATAAAATTTGCTGTCGTGACGAATATAAGGACCGAATCTACCAATTGCAACAGTCATTTCCAACTCTTCAAAAATACCGGAAATCCGAGGCAGATCAAATAAAGATAATGCTTCTTCCAACGTAATACTATCAATACTTTGTCCTTTTTTCAGACCTGCAAATTTTGGCTTCTCTTCCGATTGCGTATCCCCAATCTGAGCCATTGCACCAAATCTTCCGATTTTTACATAAATATTCTTATTTGATTTAGGATCAACACCTAATAATCGCTCTCCTTTAACCCTTTCTGATTCTTTTAATGTTTTTTCAACTGTTTCGTGAAATGGTTTATAAAAATCTTTAATCATTTCATTCCAAACCAATGCACCTTCTGCAATTTCATCAAATTCCTTTTCAACTTCGGCAGTAAAATTATAGTTTAATATACTTTCAAAATTCTGAACCAGAAATTTATTTACAACGGAACCAATATCCGTTGGGAAAAGTTTAGCTTTTTCAAAACCTGTTTTTTCTGTTTTCTCTACTTCGTTTATTTTGTTGTTTTTAAGTGTAATCAAATCAAATTTACGAATTATGCCATCTCTATCTTCTTTTACTACATATTCCCTTTTCTGTATCGTTGAAATAGTTGGAGCATAGGTAGATGGACGACCTATTCCTAATTCTTCAAGTTTTTTAACCAAACTTGCTTCTGTATATCTTGCTGGATGTTGCGTGAAACTTTGCGTTGCACTGCATTCATTTAAAACTAATTTTTCTCCTTTTTTTACTGGAGGAAGCAATCCTTTTTGGTTTTCTTCATCCTCATCATCATTCGATTCTAAATAAACTTTCAGAAATCCATCAAATTTTATGATTTCTCCTTTAGCAACAAAATTTTCTGAACGGTTATCAATATCAATGGTAATATTGGTTTTTTCCAGCAAAGCATCACTCATTTGCGATGCAATAGTACGTTTCCAGATTAAATCGTACAAACGTTTTTGAGAAGCATCTCCATTAATGTTGTGATTGTTAAAATAGGTTGGACGTATTGCTTCATGTGCTTCCTGAGCACCTTTTGTTTTTGTTGTGTATTTTCTAACCTTTACATAATCAATGCCAAATAATTTTTCTACTTCTTCCTTTGCCATCGAAAGTGCAAGATTGGATAGATTTACAGAATCAGTTCTCATATAGGTAATAAGCCCTGATTCATAAAGTTGTTGTGCAACTACCATGGTTTTTGCTACAGGAAATCCTAATTTTCTACTAGCTTCCTGTTGTAATGTAGAAGTTGTAAAAGGAGGTGCAGGTGATTTCTTTGCTGGTTTGGTATCAACATCTGTAATTGTAAAAATTGCCTTGATACAATCATTTAAAAACTTTATAGCCTCTTCTTTCTTTTCAAAACGTTTAGATAGCTCAGCAGAAATAGTTGCCGTTTTTACATCAAAAATACCAACTATTTTGTAAAAGGATGTAGTTGTAAAATTCCTGATTTCATCTTCACGTTCAACAATTAATCTTACTGCAACTGATTGAACGCGACCAGCCGATAATGCTGGTTTAACCTTTTTCCACAAAACAGGTGAAAGTTCATATCCTACCAATCTATCTAAAACTCTGCGGGCTTGCTGTGCATTAACCAGATTTATATCTATAGTTCGTGGATTTTCAACAGCATGTGTGATTGCTGTTTTAGTAATTTCATTAAAAACAATACGTTTTACTTTTTCTTCTTTCAAATCCAACGCTTCCATTAAATGCCATGAAATTGCTTCTCCTTCACGGTCTTCGTCGGAAGCTAACCAAACTATATTTGCGGCTTTTGCCAATTTTTTAAGTTCATTTACAGTTTTAACTTTATCAGGTGATATTTCATATTGAGGTGTAAAATTATTCTCAATGTCTATACTGATAGTCTTTTTTGATAAATCCCTCACATGACCAAAACTGGATTTAACAATAAAATCTTCTCCTAAAAACTTCTCTATTGTTTTCGCTTTTGCAGGAGATTCAACTATTACAAGATTTTTCGACATAAATTTTCTATTAATATATAATTGTATAAAAACAGCACAAAATAAAACATAAAATTTCTAATAGACGGAATATTTTTATATAAATAATTTTAAAACATTAAATTTTATCTTTTTTAATTAACTTTGCAAAGCCTTAAATAATAGGTTTAATATTCTGATTATAATATAAATATAATTATTTAAATAACAAAATAAATTGTTTATTGTTTAGGCTAATAATTTTTAATAAAAACATAAGAAGTGGATTCAAAAAAAGTATTTATAGAAACATATGGTTGCCAGATGAATTTTTCTGATAGCGAAATAGTAGGTTCTATAATGAAATCAATAGATTACGAATTAACAACCGACATAAATCAGGCATCTGTTATTTTTTTAAATACGTGTTCGATACGTGATAATGCTGAGCAAAGAGTTAACCGAAGACTCAAAGAATTAAGATCTTACAAAAAGAGAAATCCTGATTTGAAGATTGGTCTTTTGGGTTGTATGGCAGAGAGATTAAAAGAACAAATTTTTAATGAAGAAGCGGTTGACCTTATTGTGGGACCGGATGCATACAGGGATTTGCCAAACTTACTAAACATTACCGAAAGTGGTCAGAAAGCTGCAAATGTTTTACTTTCAGAAGAAGAAACCTATTCTGAAATTGAGCCAGTTCGTTTGGATAACAATGGAATTTCGGCATTTATTTCAATAATGCGTGGATGCGAAAACTTTTGCACCTATTGCGTTGTGCCTTATACACGTGGAAAAGAAAGAAGCAGAAATCCTGAAACAATCATAAATGAAGCAAAAAATTTATTTGAAAAAGGGTATCGCGAAATTACACTTTTAGGCCAAAATGTAAATTCATATCACTGGCAAGATGACGAAAATATGAATTTTGCTAAATTACTTGAAAGTATTGCACTGATAAATCCATTGTTAAGAGTCCGTTTTGCAACCTCGCATCCTAAAGATATTTCAGACGAACTTTTATACACGATTGCAAAGCATGAAAATATTTGTAAGGCTATTCATTTGCCTGTTCAATCGGGTAGTACAGAGGTGCTTAAAAAAATGAACCGTAAATATACACGTGAATGGTATATGAATAGAATCGAAGCAATAAGGACAATAATTCCGGATTGTGCAATTTCAACAGATATTATTACAGGTTTTTGTGGCGAAACAGAGGAAAATCATCAGGAGACTTTATCTTTAATGAAATGGGTAGGTTTTGATTATGCTTTTATGTTTAAATATTCTGAAAGACCTGATACTGTTGCGGCTAAAAGATTTGAAGACGATATTCCAGAGGAAGTTAAAAGCCGTCGATTGGACGAAATAATAGAATTACAAAAGGAATTATCGTCAGAAAGCAATAAAAAAGACATTCAAAAATCTTTTAAAGTACTTGTAGATAATATTTCAAAAAGATCGAAAGAAAAACTCTCGGGTAGAAACAGCCAGAACAAAGTGGTTGTTTTCCCAAAACAAGAATATGAAATTGGCGATTATGTTGATGTAAAAATTACAAATTGCACATCAGCAACATTATTGGCATAAGTAAATTTATGACTTTAATTTTATATTATTTTTGTTAAATTTTGATTATGCTGATAAAAATATAGTTTCTGTTTCTAAAAAAAGTGTTACTTTTGCAAACAATTAGCAATTAATAGCTTACTAATATAAATTTAATCATTTCAGAATGAAGTGTATAATATCTATTAACAACAGATTTAAGACAATTTTACTATTGTCTATTATTATTGGATTGGCATCATGCACGCCTCAAAAAAAGCTTATTTATCTTCAGGAGAAAGCTAAAAGTGCAAACGAAAATAATGTTTATGTAAACAAAAGTCCTCAATACAGGCTAAGAGTCAATGACATACTATACGTTAAAGTCAACAGTGTAAATACCGAAAGCTTTGAATTTTTCAATGGTGGTGGTAATGTAAATAATGCCTATCAGTTTCAGAGTGAGATGGGTATTTATTTAAACAGTTATACTATCAGTGATTCTGGTTTTATAAATTTTCCTATTGCCGGAAATATTTATTTAAAAGATTTAACATTAGACGAGGCTCAAAAGGAAGTTCAGCGGTTAATAAACAATTATCTTAAAGATGCTACTGCTGTTGTAAAACTGGCAAATTACAGAGTAAGCATTATTGGTGATGTTATGCGTCCAGGTGTTTATTATTTTTATCAGGATAAAGTTAATCTGATGGAAGCTCTGGCTAAAGCTGGTGATTTAACAGTGTATGGAAATCGCTATCGTGTTATGCTTGTTCGCAAGACTGATGCAGGTGACAAAGTGAAAATGATTGATTTAACTGACAGAAATTTACTTAATTCGGAAGAATATTATATTTTACCTAACGATATTATTTATGTTGAACCTAACAAATCAGCAAAATCATTAGGATTTGCAACATTCCCATGGTCTCTGATGCTTTCAACAGTTTCTACAATTGTAGCTGTAATTGCTTTGGCCAGAAGATAAGAACATAAATAATTCATTTTAATAAAGATTCAGACGTGGAACAATATCAAGCAAACAACAACAATTTACCGCAACAACAGGAACAAGAGGAAAAAGTGGATATTATGTCCATTGTCTTCAAAATGTTGTCGCATTGGCATTATTTTGCAATTTCAATAATATTAGCTTTATTACTGGCTTTTATTTTCAATAAATATTCCATTCCCATTTACGAGGTAAAATCTACCGTATTGGTAAAGGATGACAAAAAAGGTGGCGGTGGAGGCGACCTGTTAAAAGGCCTGGATCTATTCGGATCCCAAAAAAATGTTCAAAACGAAATTGGAATTCTGCAATCGTATTCTTTAACGAATAAAGCGATAAAGGATTTAGACTTTTTTGTTTCCTATTTTACCGAAAGTAAGTTTAAAACTCAGGAATTATATAAGGATTGTCCTTTTCAGGTTATTATTGATACAGCTTATGATCAACTTGTTGGAGCTCCGATTTTTGTAAATATTGTTTCCAGCGATAAATACGAACTTGAAGTACCGGAACAAACTGCTGCGTCTTTATATAACTATCGTACAGAGAAGCCATTAGAAGATAAAGTGGATGTTAAAAAGGCTACGAAAACCTTGAATTTTGGCGAATGGTACAAAAGTGAACATTTGAATTTCAAAATTGTATTAACACCTAATTATAAAGCTTCAGAAAATAATGGTAAAAATTTTCAATTTACTATTAACGATATAAATCAGTTGACTTCTCAGTTTAAAAGTTCAAAAATTGAACCGATTAATAAGGAAGCAACTATTCTTGAAATTACTTTAAAAAATAAAAATAAACAGAAAGCCATTGATTTCATCAATACGCTTATTACTGTTTATATTAATAGCGATTTAGAAGACAAAAACTTAATTGCAAGTAACACTATTGATTTTATTGACAGTCAATTATCAGGCATCACAGATTCATTGCATATTGTTGAAAGTCAGCTTCAGGATTTCAGAACAGTTAATAAAATCATGAACGTTAGCGATGAAGCTAAAATGGTATTCGACAAGGTTTATGCTCTTGAAAATGAAAAAGCATTGGAAAGTCTTAAAGCCAGGTATTATAAATATCTGATGGATTATGTTAATAAAAATTCTGAAATTAAAAATGATATTGTTGCTCCAGCAACAATGGGTATTGAAGATCCTTTACTTGTAAGTCTGGTTACCGAATTAGTTAAATTATCTTCGGAAAAAGAAAAATTAAAGAGTTCAAGTACTTCGATAAATCCTGCAATAACTGCGATAGACCTTAAAATTGAAAATACCAGAAAAACCCTGGTTGAAAACATCAGGAATATCGTTAATATGTCTAATATCAGTGTTAAAGAATTAGACAAACGTATTGCTCAGGTACAAACCGAAGTTAATAAACTGCCTATAACCGAAAGAAATCTTATTAATATTGAACGTAAATTCAAAATTAATAATGAAATTTATACTTTCCTTTTACAAAAACGTGCCGAATCTGCAATTGCAAAAGCTTCAAACATTCCTGATAATAAAATAATTGATAAAGCAATTTCTGCTGAAAAGGTTTATCCAAAAACATCGTTAAATTACATTATTGCTTTAATATTAGGGTTAATTATTCCACTAATTTACTTATTCATCAGAGACTCTTTGAATGACAAAATTATTGAAAGAGTAGATGTTGAAAAAGTAACCAACTTTCCAATTATCGGTCACATTATTCATAGCGACAGAGAAAGTAAAGTTGTTGTGCATGATTCTCCAAAATCATCAATTTCAGAATCATTCAGATCGGTAAGAACGAATTTGCAATTTATTGCAAAAGGAAAAGAAAAACAAACGATTCTGGTTACATCTACCATGGTTAGTGAAGGTAAAACATTTACATCTATCAACTTAGCTTCTATCTTTGCACTTTATGGAAAGAAAACTTTATTGATGGGTTTCGATTTACGTAAACCTAAAATTTATCAGGATTTTCAACTTACCAACACAGAAGGTATTAGTTCTTACTTAATTGGAAAAAGCAAGCTGGAAGCTATTATTCAGAGTTCTTTTTTGGAAAATCTTGATATTGTGATGGCAGGTCCTGTTCCTCCAAATCCTGCTGAGTTAATTGCTTCTCCTAAAAATGATGAATTATTCTCCAGATTACAGGATATTTATGATTATATTATTATAGATACTCCACCGGTTGGATTGGTAACAGATGCTTTCCTTTTAATGAAATATACTGATGCAAACGTTTATGTTGTACGTCAGAATTATACACATAAGAAAGTATTCGGATCTATCGTTTCAGATATTGAAAAACGTAAAATCGGTAATTTCAATATCCTTATTAATGATGTTCGTCTCGATCAGGATTCTTATGGATATGGTTATGGATATGGCTACGGTTATGGCTACGGTTATGGCTATGGTTATGGTTATGGTTATGGCTATGGTTATGGTTACTATTCAGATGATGATACAAAAACAAAAAAGAAATCTTTTTTCAATAAAATGAGTAAAAAGAAGTAATTTAATTATATTATTAAATAAAAAAATCTTATAATCTAATCGGTTATAAGATTTTTTTTTATAAAACAATGCATAAAAAGCACTATACAATTCCAATATTTGTTCCTGAAATGGCTTGTCCTTTCAGATGTATTTATTGTGATCAGCATTTAATTTCCGGAGCCAAACACATTCCAGCAAAAGAAGATGTTGTAAAAACAATAGAGAAATATCTCTCTACAATTACAGTATCTGAATGTGAAATTGAGGTTGGCTTTTTCGGTGGTAGCTTTACCGGAATACCAATACATCAGCAGCTGGAATTTTTAGCTGAAGTAAAACCCTATATAGATAAAGGCATTATTCAATCAATCAGGGTATCAACCAGACCCGATTACATTAATGAAAGTAATTTGCAGCTTTTAAAGGATAATAATGTAAAAACAATTGAACTTGGTGCTCAATCATTAGATAATGAAGTACTTAAAATAAGTAAAAGAGGACATACCGTTGAGGATGTTGAAAATGCTTCCCGTTTAATTAAATCTTTTGGTTTTGATTTGGGTTTACAAATGATGATTGGCTTGCCGGGCGATAATATGATTAAAAGCATTGCAACGGCAAAGAAAATAGTTGAGCTAAAAGCGGATAATACAAGAATATATCCAACTATTGTAATTAAAGGTACTTATCTCGAAGAACTTTATAACAGTGGAGAATACAATGCTTTATCATTAGAAGAGTGCATACGTACGCTAAAATTATTAATACCAGTATTTGATAAAGCTCGTGTAAAAATAATAAGAGTTGGGCTTCATCCATCAAAAGACCTGCAACTTGGAGCTTATATTGCCGGACCTTTTCATCCTTCGTTACGCGAACTGGTTGAA
Source organism: uncultured Bacteroides sp. (assembly GCA_964646395.1). Lineage (GTDB taxonomy): Bacteria > Bacteroidota > Bacteroidia > Bacteroidales > JACABE01 > JACABE01. The sequence continues at coordinate 5,953 of CAZYEM010000052.1, read as the reverse complement.
ACAGAAATATGGAAAGATAAGTTTGAGGATATTATTCTAAAAGCTGATAACCTATCGAATCTAATTGTAAATGTATCGAAAAAGCAATTTAATTTTGCGATTGGTTTTAAATCAAAAAACAAGAAACAGCTGGAAGAACATTTTAAAAGTGTAAAATTTATTGTTGATAATAATCTAATAAACAAAGACTTTTATGTTCATCTTGATTGATAAAAGTATTCCGGTTGAGGCAAAAGCTAAGCTCTCTGATTTTGGAGAATTAATCGAAATTGAATCAAATGGGATTGTATATAATTCCATTTCAGGTCATCCTGATGTTTTCTTTTGCCAGACACCGAACAATCTGTTTGTTGCACCCAATACTCCTGCAACAATAATTGATGTCATTAAAAAGAATAATATTAAATTTGAATATGGAAAGAATCCTTTAGGGAATATTTATCCTTTTACTTCATCTTATAATGCTGTTATAACAGATAGTTTTCTTATTCATAACTTAAAATACACCGACGAAAAAATCATTATTTCAACTGATTTTAAAACAAAAATTAACGTTAATCAGTCTTATACCAGGTGTAATTTAGTTGCTCTTGCGGATCGTGTTTTTATTACTTCCAATACTGGTATTTTCAATGTTTTGAATAAAATTCCTTTAGTGAAAATCTTATTTGTAAAACCTGATCAAATTATTTTACCTGGTTTTAAGAATGGATTTTTTGGTGGTTGTTGCGGTGTATTTGATAATAATTTAGTTGTGATTGGGAATTTAGATAAATTTGAAGATGGAGAAAAAATAAAATTATTCTTACATGAATCAAAGGTAAAACTTATTGAATTGTATGATAATCAATTATTTGACGGAGGAAGTATTTTGTTTTTGAATGAACAATAAGTGCTTATAATTAACTTATTCCAATAATCTGCTGATTAAATCGCTTGGTATTTCAATTAAAAAAATAATGTAAATTTGCAACTTAGTAAGGGATATACTGTTTCTTTATATAAATCTTTAATTTTATGAATATTAAAAAGCAACTTATTGCTTTGATTTTTATTCTTCCAATACTTAGTTTGCAATCTTTTTCTCAGTTGGCACTTTCGACCGGAATTGGAATGACACCTCAGCAATTGGTTCAGAATTTCCTGCTTGGAAATGGTGTAACTGTCAGCAATGTTAAGTTTAACGATGCACAGGGAAACATTACTATTTCCAATCAGATAGGTTCTTTTTCAACAGGAACAAATCCTACAAATCTTGGTTTTACGAATGGATTGACAATTGCTACCGGAGGAATTCAGGTTGCAACAAGTAATACATTAAGCGTAATTATCAATGGAATGCCTATTACCTCCGATCCTCAGCTTCAGGCATTGAAACCAGGAAAATCGCTAAAAGATATTGCACGGCTGGAATTTGACTTTATCCCAAGTTCTGATACCGTAAAATTCAGGTATGTGTTTGCATCAAATGAATATCCAACAGCTGTTTGTACGGTTTATGACGATGTTTTCGGGTTTTTTATTTCAGGTCTGAATCCGGACGGTGGAAATTATATAAATAAAAATATCGCTTTAATTCCGGGCACTAATTTTCCGGTAAGTATTAATACCGTTAACGGTGGTGTTTCCAACGGATCGGCATCTCCTTGTTATCTCAACTACACTCAGTATTTTCATTATTTTACACCCAATATAACCTATCATGGTGGAACTGTTCCTTTAATTGCTTGGGCAAAAGTGGTTCCATGCTCTACTTACCACATTAAAATTGCAATATGCGATGTGTCGAATAATATTTATGATTCGGGAGTGTTTCTGGAAGCAAATAGTTTCAGCAGTCCGCAGGTGGTTGTGAGCAAAACATTTACCAATCCTGCCATTTCCGACTCTGTGATGGTTAGAGGTTGCAATAATGCGGTTATTAAGTTTAAGTTGCCCAATCAGTTGAGTTATAATTATCCAATTCCTCTGATAAAGCAAGGAACTGCTATAAATGGAGTTGATTATCCTGCTATTCCTGATACTATTTTTATACCTGCAAATTCAGACTCTGTTTTATTAACGATTGCTCCTTTTAACAATGCAAGTTTTACGACACCCAAATTCATAAAATTATTAATTAAAACAGCTGCATGCTATTACGATACATTAGTAATCAGTATTCTGCCCAATCTACCATTAAGTGTAAATGCTAAAGGTGATACTGCCATTTGCAATCTGAGCAGCATTCCTGTTTCGGTGAGTGGGAGCGGAGGAATTCAGCCTTATCTTTTTACATGGAACAATGGCGATACCAATACAAATAGAATTGTAAACCCGTTAAGTACAACCCTTTATTATGTAACTCTTAAAGATGCCTGCAATCAGACAGTTAAAGATTCTGTTTTGGTAACAATCTATCCCGGATTTACAATTAATGTAAGTGCTAATCCTGCTACAATTTGTATTGGCGAATCTGTGCAGTTAAATGTAAGTGGTGCAAGTAAATATCTATGGAAATCGAACATACAGGACCCAACACTGTCAGGAAAAGATACGATGCACAATCCTGTTGTAAAACCTGTTTTATCAACAATTTACAAAGTAACTGCAACTGATGCGAATGGTTGTAAAGTAACAGATTCTGTTAAAGTGATAGTTTTTCAGGCTTTAAATCCTTCTATTATTGCCAATCCAAATCCGGTTTCTATTTTTGACCCGACAGTTCATTTTATTGATGCCTCTACCGGAAGTACATTCTGGCAATGGGATACCGGTGATGGTTTTACATCTAATCTGGATGATTTTTCGCATACCTATAGCAACGCTATTGCTGCTAATTATCTGGTAAGGCTAACCGTAAGCAATGCAAATGGCTGCATTGATTCTACTTCGGTAGTTGTAGTTGTAGTTCCTGATATTAAGATTTATATTCCAAATGCATTTACACCCGATTTACCTTCATTAAACAATCGATTTAAAGCCTATGGTGAGGGTATAATTGCATTTGAAATGATAATATATAACCGTTGGGGACAACTGATATTTGAATCTCATCATATTGATATTGGATGGGATGGAACATATCTGAATGATAAATCACCAGCCGGAAGCTATATTTATTCTATTAAATATAAGGATATAAAAGGAGTGGAATATATGAGAAACGGAACCGTAAATCTGATACGATAGTTACCTTGCCGTTTTCTAATATTTATTATAAAATATTACTAATCAGATTTATTTTAGTTCTCAAACTTTACATTAATAAATACTATTTCCGGTTTACTGCCTATTCTGATTGGTGGTCCCCAGAAACCAAAGCCGGAAGAAACATAAAAATGTGTTTTCCCTTTTTGCAAATATCCATAGCTTAGTTCAAATATCCTGGAGGTAATCAGATTGAACGGGAAAAACTGTCCGTTGTGCGTATGACCTGATAATTGCAAATCAATATTGTTTTGTATTGCATCATTCAGATTAAATGGCTGGTGATCCATTAATATCATTGGTAATGAAGAATCAACATCCTGCATAATCTCGTTCAATGGCTTGCGTTTGGGATTTCCAAAACGGCTTGCATCTCTATCGTCGCGGCCAATCAGATAAAAACTGTTGTTTATTAATACGTTTGTGTCCGATAGTAAATTAATATTTAATGATTTAATGTATTTAATAGCTCTTTTAATGTTTCCGATATGTTCGTGGTTTCCGGGAACAGCCCAAACTCCTGATTCAGCTTTTAGCATTCTTAATGGATTTCCTATATCATTACGTATGATAGGCGATAACTCTTCGTCCAGAATATCACCAACAAGCAGGACTATATCCGGATTATGGCTATTGATAGTTTCTACAAGTTTTGCAAGGTGTTTTTCATACACCAGGGTACCCAGATGTATATCGGAAACCATAGCTATTTTTAAAGTAGTATATTTCTCAGATTTTTTAGGTATACTTATGTTCAGATTTTTGATTTCGGGACGACGTGCTGTATAATTTCCGGTAATGAGTAGCGAAATAACCGTTAATAATACAAAAACAAAAGAGTATAATTTCAGATTCAGATAAACGGGACTTCCGGCCAACGGTAAAAAATGAAGAAAGCTGTTGAAAAGCCTGATTAAGTCGAACAGAACGACAATCAAAAAGAAATACAAGGCTGCTGCCAGCCAGTAAGAACCTATCCAGGTTGTAATTTTATGTATATCGAACCAAGCTTGTTTGCCTGTTAGCCTTGATATTATAAAACTTAACGAAATCATCCAGAACAAGAGGAAATAAATAATCCGGACGGGCATATTTTCGGGGATTGCCTGCCAGCCTCTGATGAAGATATAGTAATTGCCAAGCAAATAGATGCTAAAGAAAACCAAATAAAAAATCATGGTATAGGTTTAATATTAAAGATTGTATTGTAAGATACAAAGATAAAAGGATTTTGTTTAACCTATTTTCTCCTGTTAAGAATATTTATGCTTTGTGGTATAAATTTTAAGTTAAAGCGACAATGTATCTTCAAATAAATTCATTTATGCAACAATGACAACTTCGCAATTGTGTATTTCGGACGCATTGACACAGAAAATGAAATGAATAAGCTTAAAAATACTAAATATGATTGTTTTTGCTTTACCGAGAATCTGATTAGCTTTCTGAATTGTCAGCATAATCGATTAATGAAATTGAACTATGTATTCTGTGATTTTTGTATTGCGGAATACTCCTTGCGTATTGCGGACTACTCCGAGCGCATTTCTACCGACTCTTTATTGATTACGGAATACGCTTTCTCTATTTCTAACATTTACAATAGTAAACTGTGGCATTTATAATCTTATTCGTCTCAAAAAAATCTAATTTTCAGAACCCCTCTAAAGATTTTTCACACATTGAAGTAGTTAAAATAATAAATCCATTTTCAGATTTTTAAATACAAACACAAATTCCTCCTTTTAGGCAGGTTTCACTAAAAGTTCCAAATAATCGGAGTGCGACTTGAAGTCGCTACCCGAATAATAAGAAAACGGGAATTCTGTTTTAGTTGAATTCCCGCTTTTTGCAATAAATAATGCTGGTTTTATCTGTATTAACTATTGTTTAAATCATATATTTCTATTTCCGAAACATTTATAAAATCTTTTGTATTGACGGTTGCAATTCTTTTAATATCGTTTGCTAACATCATTGATGCAATTTCGATGTCGTAAACCTGATTGCCTTTAGGTTTGTATTTTTGTATTAAATTTTCAAAATGATTTAAACTATTATCTGTAGGTTTCAAGATTTCAACATTGTCTTTTAAATCCTGATAAAAACCAAAGGTTTTTGAGAAGTCTAATTTTAATTTTGAGCATACTGCAAAAAACTCTGATATATTCTTGGTTGAAACAAACAAATTTACATCTTCATTTTGAAGAAGTTCTGCTGCTTTTTTATAGAAATCAGAAGTTTCATCAAAAGCATAAATCAACACATTAGTATCAACAAGAATATTATTCATAAGCCAAATCTCTGATATTTATATTATCCAATTGTTTGTCAAGTTTAACTGCTCCCAAAAAATTCCATTTTCTTTCCTTTTTCTTTGGAACTATTGCAGGTAATTCAATTATTGAGATTATTACATCTTTACCAATAAAATCTTTAGCATTTGAAAGTTGTATAATATCGCTCTCTAATTTGGTTTGATAAGTTATTGCTTTCATAATATATTATTTTATTGCAAAGTTACAACAATATTTGATTTGTAGTTTTAATGTAGTCTCTAATTTTATATATTCACAATAAAATGATAATTTTACTCAACTTGAAATAGTCGGAGTGCGACTTGAAGTCGCTACCTCGACTTAAAAAAGATAACCGAAAATATCATTCCGACCGGGGTCGGAACGCTGGATGGGGGGTCTTGGCGTTTGGACAGGGGTCTTAACGCTAAATATGTCATATTTATCATCAAGAGTGGGGTCTTGGC
>CAZYEM010000051.1:0-18811 GCA_964646395.1 uncultured Bacteroides sp. | reverse complement strand
AAGTTCCGTCTTCTCTTCCGATAAATGCACTTACAGGTAAATCATCACCTTTAAGATTATTGATAGGTTCAACCACATTTCGGATAAAATCAGGGATATTTCTTGAATCTGCTGCTGATTTTAATTCTATTTTAGCCCATTCAGCAGGAACTTCAACTTTAACTACTTCGCTACCACGATCAATAGCTGCATAGTTCATTTTAATAATTTCCTCGCCTTTTCTGCCATAAGATTTCTTAATAGCATACTTCATCTCAGCTTCAGCTTTTTCGTAAGGTATTACATTAGCAACCTTGAAAAATGCAGCTTGCATAATAGTATTTGTTCTATTTCCTAACCCAATTTCTTCAGCTATTTCAGTAGCATTCATAACGTAGAAATTAATCTGGTTTTCAGCCATATATTTCTTCATGTGATCAGGAAGATGTTGTTTGGTTTCTTCAACATCCCAAATACTGTTAATAAGGAAAGTACCTCCTTTTTTCAACCCTTTTAGCATATCATATCTTTCCAGATAAGAAGGAACATGACAAGCAACAAAATCAGGAGTATTTACTAAATATGGAGAACGGATCGGAGAATCACCAAAACGTAAGTGAGAAACAGTTATACCGCCGGATTTTTTTGAATCATAAGCAAAATAGGCCTGTGCATATTTATCAGTTGAGTCGCCTATAATTTTGATAGAGTTTTTATTTGCACCAACTGTACCATCTGATCCTAAACCATAAAATTTAGCTTCATAAGTACCAGCTGAAGAAATACTTACTTCAGGTAATAATGGTAATGAACGGAAAGTTACATCATCATTAATACCTACAGTAAATTGATTCTTAGGCTCATTTAATTTCATATTATTAAAAACAGAAATCATTTGAGCAGGTGTAGTATCTTTTGAACTTAAGCCGTAACGTCCACCAACAATAACTGGTTTTTCGGCTTGTTGATAGAACATTTCTACAACATCTAAATACAAAGGATCTCCGTTAGCACCAATCTCTTTGGTACGATCTAAAACAGTAATAATTTTAGCTGTTTCAGGTAATACGTTAAAGAAATATTTTGAAGAAAACGGACGATATAAATGAACACTGATTAAACCAACTTTTTCACCCTTAGCTACCAAGTGATCAATTACTTCCTTAATAGTATCTGTAATAGAGCCCATCGCAACAACGATATTCTCAGCATCTTTTGCACCATAATAGGTAAACGGATGATATTCTCTTCCCGTTAATTTACCAACTTCCTGCATATAATGTTCAACTAAATCAGGAATTGGTTCGTAAAAACTATTGCATGCTTCTTTTGCCTGAAAGAAAATATCAGGGTTTTGTGCAGTACCTCTTGTAACAGGATGCTCTGGATTCAATGCTCTATCTCTGAATTCCTGTAAAGCTTTGTAATCGATAAGCGGAGCTAAATCCTCGTTTTCTAATACTTCAATTTTCTGAATTTCGTGAGAAGTTCTGAAACCATCGAAGAAATGTAAAAATGGAACTCTTGATTTAATTGCAGTTAAATGGGCAACTCCTGCTAAGTCCATAATTTCCTGAACACTTCCGGTAGCCAGAAATGCAAAACCGGTTTGGCGACAAGAATAAATATCGGAATGATCGCCAAAAATAGAAAGTGCATGAGCAGCTAAAGTACGAGCACTAACGTGGAATACGCAAGGTAATAATTCACCTGCAATTTTATACATATTCGGAATCATCAGCAACAAACCCTGTGAAGCAGTGTAAGTTGATGTTAATGCACCAGCTTGTAACGAACCATGAACGGCACCCGCAGCTCCTCCTTCTGATTGCATTTCAACTACTTTTACTTCATCCCCGAAAATGTTTTTTCTGCCAAAAGCAGCCCATTCATCAACGTTTTCTGCCATATTTGATGATGGCGTAATAGGATAAATGGCGGCAACTTCGCTAAACATATAAGCGATGTGTGATGCAGCATAGTTCCCGTCACATGTGATAAATTTTTTCTTTTTTTCCATTTGTATTACTTTTTAAAATACTGATATATAGTGTTTAAACTTAAAAAATAGTCAACCTGAATTTATGAGCAAAAGTAATAATAATAATTTAGAAAAACAGTATAGCTTGTAGATTTTTAACACTAAATTTGTGTTTACACTATGATTATTAAGATTTTTTTAAATTTAGCAATTAAAATTATGTCTAATACTAAAAAGTATTGTAAGTTTGTATATCAATTTGTTACTAAAATAATTTCTATAATCGATGATATTAAATTCTCATTTTGAAAAACTTAAAAGCTGTAATATTTGTCCTCGTAATTGTAATGCAAACCGAATTTCAGGCAAAACTGGTTATTGTGGAAGCAATACAGATTTTAATATATCCTCTATTACTGTTCATAAAGGTGAAGAACCTGTAATAAGCGGAGAAAGAGGTATATGTAATGTATTTTTCAGTCGTTGCAACCTGCAATGCATTTATTGCCAGAATGCTCAGATAAGCTGTAATAAAGGTGATGTGATTTCAAAATCGTATTCACTTGATGAAGTTTCAGATAGTATTATATCAATCCTTACAAACTATAAAATCAATTCACTAGGATTTGTTTCAGCTTCTCATTATGTGCCTCATGTAATTTCTATTATTGAAAACTTAAGAGCAAAAGGCTATAATCCTTTAACAGTTTATAATACTAATGCTTACGATAAAGTAGAAACTATTCAAAGTCTGGAATCATACATTAATATATGGTTGCCCGATTTCAAATATATGGATAATAAACTGGCAAAAGAGTTTTCAGATACAAATAATTATGTCGAAATTGCAACATCAGCTCTTAAAGAAATGTACAGGCAAAAAGGCAATACCATTATAAAAAATGAAGATGGAATTGCAGAATCAGGATTGATAATTCGTCATTTGGTTTTACCCGGACAAATAGAAAACAGTTTAGCTGTATTACGCTATATTGCCGAAGAATTATCGCCAAATATTTCTGTATCACTTATGGCTCAGTATCATCCTGTAGAAAAGGTTAAGCATCACCCCTGTTTACACCGCAAATTAACTTATGAAGAATATAATTTAGTTGTAAATGAATTAGATAAGCTAGGAATTTATCGTGGATGGGTACAAGAACTGGAAAGTTCTGATCATTATCTGCCTGACTTTGAAAGTAATCATCCATTTGAAAAAAAATCATAATCGTTTAATTTTCAATTCATCAGCTATCTGATTCAATACTTCTACAACTTTATCCATAACTGGAATACCTTCTTTCATTCTAATGCTTTCCCATTCTCTTTCCGGTTCACCTGGAACAATTACTTTATCATGTTCAAAATCAGGCTTAGCATTTTTAAAAGTCTGTATCCACAAATCCATCTGGTCTTTAAATTCTTCCGCTTTTTGAAAAGCATCAATGCGCATAGCACCAAAAAAATGTCCGGTTCCAATACCTGGCTGATTGTCTAATACAGGTAAAAAAGCAACTGAAGGAGGAACAAAAGGTCCAAAGTTAGCACCCGAGAATATTGCTGAAAAAATATCAACAATAGAAGCCAGACAATAACCTTTATGACTTCCATGCAGATAATCTCCTCCCAGCGGAACTATTGCTCCACCCTGAGTAAGTATATTCGGATCCGTATTTGGATTCCCTTCTTTATCCTGTACATAACCAATTGGAGCTTTTTCTCCTTTTTTGTGCATCAGGTCGAGTTTTCCACGTGCAATTGGAGTGGTAGCGAAATCAGCAACAAAAGGAGGATGTTTTCCTGCTGGTATTGCAACTGCAATCGGATTTGTACCTAATAATCTATCAATTGAAAATGTAGGTGCAACCAATGGATTCGCATTTGTCATAGTTATTCCTATCATATCATGTTCTAATGCCATCATTGCATAATAACCGGCTATGCCAAAATGATTTGAATTACGCACTGAAACCCATCCGGTTCCAGCACTATTTGCTTTGGATATTGCCAAATTCATAGCAGAATTAGCAACAACCATTCCCAATCCTGAATCTCCATCCATTACAGCAGTTGATAATGTTTCATGAACAATTACGATATTGGGTATTGTATTAATTCTTCCGGATTTCCATAAATTTACGTAATCATTTAATCGGGAAACTCCATGTGAGCTAATATTTCTAAGTTCTGCTGCTAATAATACATCAGAAGTAATATTTGCATCTTCAGTACTGCAACCCATTATTTTGCATATATCTAAAATAAATTCTCTTAGTTCTTGATATGAATATGTCATTTTTATTAATTTAAATTAAAATATTTTTGCAAAAATATTTAAAAACAATAACAGTAATTGACTTTTTCAAAAACAATATCAATAAAAAGCTTTTTCATAAATCAAATTCAATTTAATTTGCATATTTACTTCAAAAAATAAAGTTCAAACTATCTAAAATATATAAATTACCAGATAAAAAGCAGTAAAAATGTAAAAAGAATTAATCTCATAAAAATCATTTTTAAATATAACAATTCTGATAAATCAATTTTTTAATTAAAAATATAAAACTATATTTCTTTTTAAAAAGTTTAGATTTTACTTTTCAATTTTTAGCTAAAGAAATAATACATTTATCAATAAAAATAAAAAAAACAATTCAAAGAATATTAAAATTATAATTTAATAATCAAACAGATAAGAAGTCATCAATAAAAATTTCAAAAAAAAGCAGTTTTTCATACACACTTTTTATAAATTAATTGTAACTTAGCAAAAATTTAAAAAATCAGTAAAAAAACTACTATTTTTTTTACAAATTTACTAAACCGATTTAGTATAATTAATTTGTTGAAATATATATTTTTACTTCTAAAAAAAATTAAATAATAATTGAATAATAATTTATAGGATGAGAAAAATAAATTCTTTTATATTTTGTTTTATTATTACATTTATGTCTAATGTTATTTTTATAACTTCTATTATAGCAGATAATATAAATGTATCCAATTCAGAATTTTTAACTGGAGCTAATTATAGCTGCGATATTATTCCATATCAAGAAGATACTATCTGCTTTGGGGATTCAATTCAATTAAGTACATCTTTAAGTGGGTTGAGCTATCAATGGTCACCCGGAGGTACTATAAATTTTCCGTTTATAGCAAATCCTGTTGCCATTCCTACTCAAACAACTACTTATCTACTTTCAGTACAGACAATTACTAGCAATTTAATAACTAATGGAAATTTTTCTTCCGGAAATGCAGGTTTTACATCAAATTATACTTATACTACTAATTTATGGCCAGAAGCAACTTATTATGTTGGAGCTAACCCTTCAACCTATCATGCCAATTTTGCTCCATGTACAGATCATACAACCGGAACCGGAAACATGATGGTAGTTAATGGTGCTGGTGTAGCTAATGTTACAATCTGGCAGCAAACTGTTGCTGTAACTCCAAATACAGATTATATGTTTTCATGCTGGCTTACCAGCGTTACGCCAACAAATCCTGCCCAATTACAATTTTTTGTAAATGGTAATCAGATAGGTCAGGTTTTTCAGGCAACTGCAATTAATTGCAACTGGAATATGTTTTACAACGTATGGAACTCAGGAACTAATACAACAGCCGTTATATCCATCAAAAATCAAAATACTATACTTTCTGGTAACGATTATGCTATTGATGATTTATATTTTGCAAAATACTATACAGTATATGATTCTACAAAAATTGTAGTTCTTAAACCACAGCTTCAAATTAGTAATGATGATACTATTTGTGAAGGAAATTCAACTGATTTAATTGTAAGTGGAGCTAATTCTTATTTATGGAATACAGGACAGAATACTCCAAATATTTCAGTTTCACCAATAATAAATTCAACGTATTCTGTTATTGGAACTGATATATATGGTTGTATTGCTGATACTTTTGTAAATGTATATTTATTTGAAAGTCCACAATTATCCTTTTCGTTAGATCCTTATCCTGCACAGGGATGTGCACCTTTGACTGTTGATTTTACAGATGAATCCACGCCTGTAATGCAATCTTTTTTATGGAATTTTGGAGATGGAAATACCAGTACGGTTCAACATCCAAACCACACCTATACTGCGACAGGAAATTATGATGTCAGTTTATCTGTTACTACAATTGATGGTTGCATTGGTTCTTTATCACTACCTTCAATTGTAAAAGTTTATGAAAATCCTGTTGCTTCTTTTACCGCAGATCATATGCAGGTTCCTTTATCATATGCGAATGTAAATTTTAACAGTTCTGCTTCATCAACAAATGTTACCAACTGGCATTGGGACTTCGGAGATGGAATGTTTTCAAACGACACCAGCAATATTCAAAATCCTTCCTATCAATATCTTAATCAAGGTAATTTTACCGTTTGGTTAGTTGTAAAAACAAATCATGGTTGTGCTGATTCTACTTTTATGCAAATAAATGTTATTGAAGATTCCTTGGTTTTTCCAAATATTATAACTCCAAATGGCGATGGTTTCAATGATTATTTAGATATTCCAAATCTTGAAAATCTGAATGATAATAAATTGATAATTTTTAATAGATGGGGTAAGGCTGTTTACGAAAAAGAACATTATGTTCCTGATACTGATAAATGGGATGGAAGAGATTTGGCAGATGGAACATATTATTATATCCTGAAATACAAAGGTATATTACAGGAAGGTGAATATAAGGGATCTCTTACCATACTTAGATAATTTTATAAATCGTATTTTTTTTATAATTTATTAAAATTATGGATTTAATAATCAAATCTTGGATTTACAACATTGTTATAAATTGAACCAAATGTATATGTTAAACCAAAATTGAAATTATAGGAATATTGTGTTGCCAGTTGATGTTGCTGAAGTAAAACTTCTTCATAAGTAGCTCCTTCTTTTGGTAATGACAATTGGTCGTGAATTACAGAAAGATACAAAAAACAAGATAATGACAAACCTTTAAATAACCTGATATTTATGTTGCTATAAAAATCAAAATTATTTTTATGAAAATCATAAAGATAATTACTATATACCAAAGCAGCATTTGCTGAACCCCATTTTGTAACATAATTCACTCCCATTCCTATTGAATGATTTAAAAGTACTTCGTTGATTTTATCATAAATTGTTGTATCAATATATTGGTTTACACCTCCACCAATTTTATATCGAAATGTAATTAACTTGCTGGCTGACTTGTCATAAGGAAATACATTATATTCTATCCCAAGTTTTAAGTTATTAATTATTTTTATGTTATTATACGTATTATTAATTATTGTATAAAAATAACCTGCTGACCAATGATTACCAAGCGATTTTATTGCACTGTGACTAAAATCATAAGATTTGCGATATGTACGAATGATAGTAGTATCATCAAATATATATTTGGATTCCTTATAAAAACCACTGGCGTAAAAGTTTATTTTCCAATTGGGTGTAACTTTACCTGCTGATACCGAATACCATAATTGTAGTTGATTATAGTTTTTTTCGCCATTTCCATAACCAGATAAATTAAGATTGTAAACCCAACTTTTCCATTTATCTTCTACTTTCTCATTATCATAATTATTATTTTTCGTATTTATTTCTATTAGAATGTTGCTGGGAGTTTTCATGACATAACGCATCAACCCCATTTTCAAATTTCTTACAATTTCGATGCGGTTTTCTTCAGTTGTATTATTTACACTGCATGCTTGTTTCAATGTATCGTTTTTTCCATTAAATTCATTTTTTCCAATAAACATAAAGTTAAACTCAATACCGCCAGATCCAGTTGATACTTCTGTTATAATTACTTGCAAATCTGATTCTTTAGGATCGCGAACATAGTTTACATAATTTATTTCTTTACGAATGTAAGAAAAATCACAATAATTACAATTTCCAATATCCATAAAAACTTTTAAACCATCAGATAATAAATTTTTGGTTTTAGATGAGTCAACATCAGATATTTGTGCAATTGAAAAAAAAGCTAAAAATAGAAAAAAAACAACTGAAATTAATTTCTTAATCATATTCTGAATAATAAAAAAGCTATTGATTCGGTATTTTAACATAAAAAATACTGCCCTTTCCTTCTTCACTTTCAACCCAAATCTCTCCTTTGTGCTTTTCAATAAATTCTTTGCAAATTATTAATCCCAAACCAGTACTAAGTTCACCTGCACTACCAATACGACCTGTTTTTTTATCTATTTTAAAAAGGTCTTCCATTAATTTATCACTCATGCCCATACCATTATCTTTTATATAAATAATTACCTCTTCTGTTTTTGTTTCAGTAGCAACATTAATCTCTCCATTCGGAAAAGTAAATTTAAGGGCATTACTAATTAAGTTTCTGAGAATAGCACTTAACATATCCTTATCGGCAAAAACCTGAATACCATCAGGAATAGAATACTTTAAAGAAATTGATTTTTGCAATGCTAATTCTGAGAAGAGCAAAATATTCTCATTAATCAGTTCGGATAAATTTAACATTGCGGGTTTAAATTCCATTCTTCCCGTTTTCGAACGTGCCCAGGTCATCAGATTTGTAAGGAGATTTATTGACTTTTGAGATGCTTTGAAAATTCGATCTGCATAATCCCCTATTCTTTCCAGTTTATTTTCTTTTATCCTTTCTGAAAGCAATTCGCTAAAACTCACAATACTACTGAATGGACCACTTAAATCATGAGCAATAATTGAAAAAAACTTATCTTTTTCCTTATTAATCTGCTCTATTTCTTGTTTTGCATGATACAAATTAAGATGATTTTTTATTCTTACTTTCATTTCAACCAAATTGAAAGGCTTTGTTATATAATCAACCGCACCATAATCAAATCCCTTAACAATATCGTCAATATCCGATTTTGCAGTTAGAAAAATGACAGGAATATTTTTTGTATTTTCGTTTTCCTTTATTTTTTTACAGACTTCAAAGCCATCCATTTCAGGCATCATAATATCGAGAAGAATAAGATCCGGCACTCCATTTTCAAGCATTTTCAGTGCATTTATACCACTATTAGCAATACTGAGTGAATATTCATGACTTAAAACACTTGCTATTAATTTCAAATTATTTGGCTGATCATCAACAACTAATATTAAGTCCTTTGCTTTTTTGTTTTCTATTTCATTCATTATTTTCTATTTTAAAATTACACTTTAAACATTTCTTTAATAGTAATTAAACAGTTTTGTATTTTATCAAAATCAAAAGCTTCCAGGTAATTTTTCAAATCACTACATTTAGCATTTAACTTTGGAATTTTATATGTTTCAGCAAATATTTCAAAACTGTTTATAAGATTACTTAAATCATTAATAATCAAAAATGTAGTTTGATTGCTGATTTCATAAGAAAATGTTTTATTAAATAATTCCTTTATTTCCAAATCAATAACCAATTCATCATTTTCAACGTTAATTTTCATTTCTAAATTCTCTGGCTGTATAGCTATTATTTCATAAGGTAAATATTTAATCATTTCTTCAATAAGCGAATTTTTTTGTACAGGTTTGTTCAAAAAACCATTAAAATGCTGTTTTAACATATTGATTTCGCTTTGCATGGTTGATGCAGTTAAAGCAACAATTGGTATCAAAGCCGTTTTTTCATTGTTTTTAATTATTTCAGCTGCCATATATCCATTAATTCCAGGCATTCTTATATCCATAAAAATAAGATCCGGTATATGAACACCAGCCATTTCTACTGCTATTTCACCATTTTCGGCTTCGTAGAGTTCTAAATTATAATTTTCGAGATAGGTAACAACAAGATTTCTATTGTAACTTACATCATCAACAATTAATATTTTTGAACCTTTAAAAAGAATAATATCTTCATCCCATAAATAGTAATCTTGCTGATGTACAGGTTTTTCCGAAAATACAACTTCATCGAAAGAAATTGTAAATCTACTTCCATAACCTTTTTTACTTTCCAAGCTTATTTTGCCATTCATTAATTCACAAAGACGTTTGGTTATTGCCAATCCTAAACCTGTTCCACCATATTTTCGGGTATCGTGACCTGACTTTTGACTAAATGAATCAAAAATCCGTTCATAATCATTTTCGGAAATTCCAATTCCTGTATCAATTACATTAATCTCGAAGCTCAACAATCCATTTTTAATATTCAAAAGTTTGAATTCAATTTTAATATACCCTTCGTGCGTAAATTTAACGGCATTTCCAATTAAATTAAGCAGGATTTGTCGAAGACGTAAATCATCTATTGAAATGGTATTAGGTAATCTATTATCAATATCAACAAAAAAATTAATATTCTTTTCCTGAATTTTATGAGCAAATAATTGCTTCATGTTGCCTGCTAATAATCTCAAATCGGTAGGAACAGAATAAATCTCCATTCGTTCGGCTTCAATTTTTGACAAGTCTAAAATATCGTTAATTAGCGATAGCAATGTTTTACCGCTATCAAGAATTGTTTTTAAATAATCTTTTTGTTTAGCATCATTAGTGGTATTGAGCATAACTTCGCTAAATCCTAAAATAGAATTCATTGGTGTACGGATTTCATGGCTGATATTTGCTAAAAATTCAGATTTTGCAAGATTGGCAGATTCAGCTATTTCTTTCGACTTTATTAGTTCTTTTTCAGCATTTACTTTTGTGTAAGCATCGGCAAGCATATTTGACAATACTTTGAGAAACCCTATTTGATTTTCATTCCAGTTTTTTGACTCTTTAACAGCATCAAAACCCAAAAAACCTAATATACTTTTATTGTTTATTATAGGAACACATAATAATGATTTTATTTCCTGACGTTCAAATTCAATTTTTTCAGCAATGGCATCATCAGGCAACTTATTAACATCAGGAATATGTATCATATTTTGAGTTAGAAGTTGATTCTTCCACCATTTTAATGTATTTGTTTTTAATTTATTTAACGAATTCTTTTGTGAACTGATTCCTTTTGCATGCCATTCATGCGTATTTGTCATAACTGAATAATCTTCAGATAAAATAAATATATAACTCCTATCAACATCAAAAAATTCACCAGCCTCTTTAAGCATACGTGATATTTTTTCATCAATATTCTGACTATCAACACTTACAAAATCTGATGAGATATCTGTTATTAATTTCTGAGTTTCAACTTGATTTTCAATTAATTCAAATGATAACTGTCTGTTTCTGATATTAACTATCATTTGAGCAAAAACCAGCAAAAGATCTTTTTCCTTTTCTGAATAGTTATGATGGGAAATAACTGAATCGAATCCAACAAATCCGATACATTTATTATTATCCATCATTGGAATGGCTATTAAGCTTTTCACATCCTGTGGTTCTAAAATTTCTCTAACACCATCGTCTTCAGGCAGTGAAAATACATCCGGAATATTCATCATTTCACCTTTTAAATGGGAATTAACCCAATACGGGATAAAATCAATTGAAACTTCCTGCAATTCATCTATTTGAGGTTCAATATTTTCAGCACACCATTCATAGGTATTTTTACATATCCGTACATCCCAAATATATTCAAAAATATAAGCACGATCGGCATTTACAAAACGGCCAAGCTCTTCAAGTGATGCATTTATGACTGATTTCATTTCCGAAAGGTCAAGATTTATATATTTAGTCGCAATAGTCATAATAATATTTTGCATTTGAGTAATCAACTGCAAATCATTTTCTATTTTTTTTCTATCCGTAATATCTGTAAAAACACCTCTTAAACCAGTAAAATGATCATTGATAATAACTGGATTTGCATAAGTACGCAACCAGATATAAGTTTTTTCTTTTGTTAAAAATCTAAATTCAATCGCCTCATTATTAACTGAATACAATCTATTATATTGATCATTCCATTTTGAAACATCTTCATAATAAATAAAATCTGTAATTTTCTTTCCAATTACTTCCTCTTGCGAATACCCTCCTATTTTATTAATATTTTGAGTAACAAAAACGATACACATTTCAGCATCTATCTGATATACAATATCGTTCAGATTCTCAACCAAACTTCGATATTTTTCTTCATTTTCTGCTATTTTCCTTTCTGCTTCAACACGCCCTGAAATATCTATAAAGCTTTCTAATAATTTTTCGTGTCCTCTTATTTTTATTGTTTTTATTGTTTTAAGAATAGGAATTTTGCTTCCATTTGCTTTTTTAAGTATTTTATCAACATTATCAATTATTTTAATTTCAGAGTTTTTTAAGCTATTTTCAGAATTTTCAGAATAAATAAAATTTTCTATTTTTTTACCGATGATTTCTTCTTTATCAGATCCTATCATATTAGCTGCAAAAGAATTAACTGTTTCAATAATATGAGTATCCGGATCCACAATTAAAACGCTGACTGATAAATTTTCGAGTAATGATCGTTGAAATTGTTCATTTTCTCTTATACGTTCTTCATTTTGTTTCCTTTCTGTAATATCGCTATGAGAACCGGCCATTCGATAAGGTTTCCCATTGGAATCCCTTACAACTGCACCTTTTGCTGTTATCCAACGTACTGAACCATCTTTATGTAACATACGAAAATCAATTTCGTATTGTTGTATTTTGCCATTTAAGTATTGAATAATGTATTCATTTACACGTGAAATATCATCCTGATGTATTAATAAAGTGAATGTACTAAACTCATTTTTCAACTCATTATCCTTATAACCAAGCATTTCCTTCCATCGTTTCGACAAAAAGAGTTCATTTGTAATTATATCCCAATCCCAAATCCCATCATTACTTCCTTCTATTGCTAATTCAAATTGCTCTTTAAGTTTATGTATCTGATCTTCTGACTCTTTGCGTTTAGTAATATTTCTACTCACACCTAAAATACCTATTAAACTGCCATCACTTGCCCAATATGGAGTTTTAAGTGTATCTATAAGAATTTTCTTTCCATCAGGATAAGTTATCCATTCTTCATTATGACGTGGTTTTTTGTTTTCCAAAACAATTAGATCATTTTTTCTAAATGCATTTGCTGTTTCACTATTAAATATATCATAATCGCTTTTCCCTACTATCTCATTTCTCGATTTTCCAACAAATTCGGCAAAAGAAGGATTACATCCCAAATAAATACCATTACAATCTTTAAAAAATATAATATCAGGAATTGAATCTAACAAGGATGTTAGTAAACCAGATTGACGAATTCTTTCTTCTTCAGCAAGTTTGCGATCTGTTATATCTTCTTTGATTGCAATAAAATGTGTAATTTGGTTATTATCATTTATTATTGGAGAAATTAATGCAGATTCCCAGTAAAGTTCTCCGTTTTTCTTTTTGTTTTGTAATTCGCCACTCCATTCTTTACCCGACAATATTGTATTCCATAAAATGCTGGAATACTCATGTGTAGTGGTTTCTGATTTTAAAATCCTAGGATTTTCCCCAATTGCTTCCTCCTTAGTATAGCCTGTTAAATTACAAAACTTAGCATTTACATATTCGATTTCACCATTGATATTTGTAATTACAATAGAAGCCGGAGTTTGCTCAACAGCTTTTGATAATTTCAGAATTTCAGATTCTGCAAGTTTTCTTTCCTCAATTAATTTTATCAAAGCTTCAAACAAATAATTACTATCTGATTGATTATCTTTATTTTCAAAATTATTTTCAGATGGATTAAGTGCAAAAATGGCTTCTTTTATTTTATCTATGGTTTTCTTCTGAGATTCAGCATCCTGCTTATGTTTTTGAAAAGCATTTCTTAGTTCCAATGAACTAATTTCAATTGAATTCTGAAGTAATACGGAGTCATCATCAAAATCATTATATGTATTATTAATATCCTGAATAAAATTAGTCAGCTCTTTTGGCAGCTTTTCAATTGTACCAAAATGATGTTTAATCTGACGTAATAAAAGTTTATTGATTTTGGATTCCATTTTTATAATTTATTAATTTATAATATTTAAAACAAATTACAAACTTTCCGAATATTAATAGTATATAATTTATTATTAATTACTTATAAAACAATTTAAATTTCTTTAAATACTGTAATTGTCATTGTTTGGTTGTGAAGCTCACAATGCTGTTCAAATGGTTTAACAGGACATATTTCTCCATAAGAATAAAAACCAGTTATTGCGGTTTTGCTTCCCATAACCTCACGAATAATTTCAAGTTCCTCTTCAACCCTTTGCTTTAAAACAAGTTTTCGTCCAACACAACTAATTAAAATAGCAAGATCAGGATCAGTATTTTGCATACTTAATTTAGACATTTCTGCTGCATCATTTGCTCCATCTATTAAACGATTGAAATTAGTTTTCATCAATCGTACATATTCACCCTGAGGAACATCTCCTGCAAAAACCATACTGCCATCAGATTCATTTACTGACAATATGGTGCGAACAAGTGCGTTTTCAGAATCTTTAATCAAAAGACTTAAAGGGAAAAGCAATGCTGACGACGGAAGATTTGAAGCATGACTTCCAAGATATTTTTTATATAACTCTAATGCAGGCTGACCATCAAGTTCATATAAAATATTTTTGTCAGATTTTGTAACTTCACGATCTACTCCAAAAGAATCCCATCCACCCATTGATCCATAACCAACCTTAAGAGAATCACCATAAAAGCCAATAGCTAAAACAAGATTTTTTTCACCTGCCTTATTGTGAACAATTACTGTTTCCTTAAAATTTACCTGATCTCCAGCTAAACCTCCTGTTACAGCAACTCTATCCTTAAGTGTAAAATTTAATCCTTTTGTTAATTCACTCCCATTAATATTCAATCCTTCGGAAATAATCATAATATGAACTAAATTTTCTTTATCGAGTTTTGAAGCTAGTCTTTCACCAACTTTAAAACTATCTTCCATATTAGTAATTTGTTCTTCCGCAATCTCAACAATTGTTTTTTCAAACCAGATCGCGGTACATATAATATTATTACTATAAATCTTTTCCTGACATATTTCACCAGCAGTAGAACAACCAACTATTTGAGCATTAGGATAAAAATTCTTTATTTCATTAATTATTTGTTGTTCCTTCAATAAATCCTTATTACCAAATAACAATACTAATTGTGCCAAATCACCAAGTTTATATTCTGTTTTTTCCCAACCTGATGATTGAGAAAAAATGCATTGCTCTGTTTTCATCTTATTTTTTATTTACTTTAATATGCTTTTAAAATTGAATATTTATTAAATTTTGACTTTCAATTTAATTGTTTATTATCAACATATTCATCAGTTCAAATAATCAAAATCTAATTATATCCTTCTAATATATAATTATAAATATATAATCAACAAACAAATAAACGAAACCCAATGGAATATTTATTTCCATTGGGTTTTATTAACTTTTATTACTTTATTACATCTACGTTATAATCTTTTTTCACTATAATATCGGCCATTTCTTTCAAAGCACTAACCATTTTATGTTCCTGTAATAATACTTTCATCCGATACTCATTCTGTGGTTCTTTACCTCTAAGTAATTGTGCCTTTCCTGTATCGTGATAAGTAATATCAATAAATATTTTAAGATCGATATTTTCGGTTTTCATCGCATATAAACCATCAATTATCAACATATCAACGTCCTTGAAATCAGTAATCAGAGTATCTACTTGTTCGGTAACCAAATCAACACAAGGCATGGTAGATTTGCTTCCGGTTTTAAAATCATTGATGTTCCGATAAATTGTATCCCAATCATACTCATTATATCCCACAACATTTTCAATACCATTCTCCTGTCTAAATGCTGTTCTTTCAAGCGGAAGCGTATTGTAATAATTATCAATATGAATTGGTTTTGCAAATATGAAATGCTTTCTCAATCCTTTAG
This sequence comes from uncultured Bacteroides sp., assembly GCA_964646395.1. Taxonomy (GTDB): domain Bacteria; phylum Bacteroidota; class Bacteroidia; order Bacteroidales; family JACABE01; genus JACABE01. The sequence goes on along the minus strand of CAZYEM010000051.1, from coordinate 2,951 downwards.
CAATTACATGAGCCAGTTCGGTTTTACCGGTTCCTGATTCGCCAGAAATAGCAACTGTAAACTTTTCTTTCTTTCGTTTCATGATTTCCTGAATGATAATTTCACCGGCAACCCTGTGTTTGTCATCAATTAATAATACATCGCCTAACATAATTATTTTTTTTAAAAGTTTTTATATATAAATACTTAATTAGTAATTCAAATTAACCCAATGTCGGGTAATTATTCTTTGTTTTTTATCATTAAGAATAAGTTCAACACTATTTAATTCTGATTCTACAAAAATATTAATTTCATCTGCTTCTATCTTACATTTATAAGTTGCATTTTTGAAATTAAATTCAAATCCAAGGCTTTTCCAATGTTTTGGCAAGCTTGGATTTATCTTAACCAAATCGCCTTTCAAATCTATTCCTGCATAAGTTGATAATGTAATCCAAACGGTACCTGCCATTACACCGGTATGAATACCTTCAGCTGTTGTTCCTCCCTGAATATCAGAAAAATCACTTGTTACAGCATCTCTAAACATTTTCCAACCCAGTTCCTTTTCATTAATCTGATTTGCCAGATAAGAATGAACTACTCTGCTTAAGGTACTTCCGTGTGAAGTTCTTGCCAGATAATACTGAAGATTTCGGGCAATATAATCCTCGGGTAATTTATATCCCAGCTTATTTATTATTGAAGTTACTTCATCGGCTTTCAGATTATAGAAAAGCATCAAGGTATCAGCTTGTTTAGCAACTTTATATTCATCAGGTGAAAGATTTTCGGCTTTCAGTATTCTGTCCATACGGTAAATATTTCCATATTTCTTTTTGTAACCTTCCCAATCCAATTCCTTTAAATCGAAATATCCATCATATTGCGAAATAATTCCATCGTCGGAAATTACCAGATTCATCTTTTGAGCAATTTTCATCCATGTTGAAATTTCGCTTTCGCTGAATTTACATTTTGCACCAAGTAAATCTTTCTGTTCCTTATTTAATGTATTGAAATAAGCGGCAGTTTTCTCAAACATCCAAACAGTCATCACATTACTATATGCATTATCCCTCAATCCACCTTCTTTGGCATCAGCATACATTTCATGAAACTCATCCGGTCCCATTACTTTGTCAATGGAATAACGTTGTGTTTTTTCGTTAAATGCAGTTTTACTTTCCCAAAATCTGCAAATATCAATCAGCATTTCAGCACCATAATTTAACATAAAATCATCATCCTGATTTATGTGATGATACTGAATTATATTATAGGCAATTGCTAGTGAAACATGACGTTGAAGACAGCTATTATCATCACCCCATTCTCCATTTGCCGGATTTAAATGATATTTCTGAGTTTCTTCCTTTCCCGAACTTCCACTTTGCCATGGAAACATAGCTCCTTTATAGCCATTTTCCTTTGCATAGTTACGGGCTTCGTCCAGCCTGCGATAACGATACATCAATATTGATTTGGCTATCTCCTTAAAATGAATAAAATAAACAGGTAATATAAACATTTCGTCCCAGAAAATATGACCTCTATAGGCTTCACCATGCAAACCTCTTGCGGGTATGCTGAAATCCAAGTGTTCGTTGTGTGGAGAAGTGGTTGACAATAAATGATATAAATGCAATCTTAGCATCTTTTGCGTTAAGCGGTCACCTTCAATTTCAATATCAATAGTTTTCCATAATTTACGCCAAACAATTGCAGAATCAACAATTAACTGATCAAAATCAAAGATTTTTGATAGTTTATCTATTCCAAACTTTTCAGCATCCGCTGTATTTGCTTCCTTCCATTGTTTAATTACTATAAACTTCTGAACCATTAAACATTCATTTTCATTTAACTGATATGAAAATTCAGCACTTGCAACTCCCTTCAACGTTGAATTTACAAAATCAACCTCAACTTCATTTCCATTTAAAAAAGTGGAAAGTTTTGCACTTTCGGTTACTAAGATATTTGATTGTGTAGTTTTTGCAGCAACAAACAATATATTATTTTCGCTCTTTTCGGCAATACAATTCAGATGATGTTGATTTAGGTCGTTATATCGGGCAACTCCGGCATTTAAATGATTAGCAGTAAGACTTGTTTTTATAGTTATCTTTCCCGAATAATTCAATGGTTCAACCATATATTCCATTGCAGCTATATTTTCATCACTCATGCTGGCAAAGCGGTACGAAACTACTTTGGTTATTCTATTCTGTTGATCTTTAACTACCAATTCCCTTCGCAATAATCCTGATCTGAAATCAAGATGTCTTAATACTGATACTATTTTAACTGCATTAATATCGAGATAATCACCATCATCAATTTTGAAAGTTATGGGTAACCAATTAGTAGCATTAACAAAATCTTCATTTTCAATATCTTTTGTTGCTACTTTAGAAACTAAGCTATTATAAAGCCCAGCCATATAAGTACCCGGATAATTTATCGGATTTGAAGCTGTTTCTTCCATAGCTCCACGGGTTCCGAAATAGCCATTTCCAACGGTAAGCAACGATTCTCTCGATCGCTCTTTTGCTGTATCGTAATCATTATAAGTCAACGACCAATTATCCTGTTCCAGACCGTTTTCAAACCAGTCGACAATACCTTTAAATCCAATTTCTACTATATCTTCTACAACGATATCTGCACCATTTGCCAATAATTCCTGAGTATTTTCCTCGCGTGCAATTCCTAATACCAACCCAAAATTTCCTTTTTTACCAGCCTGTACTCCCGAAATAGCATCTTCAACAATTACAGTTCTATCGTAACTTACTCCCAGATTGTCGGCAGCTGTTGTAAAAATATCGGGCTCAGGTTTGCCTTTCAGCCCTATTTCGGCAGAAACCTCACCATCAACGCGGGTTTCGAAAAGATGAATTAACTTTGCAGCAGTAAGAACAACTCTACAATTTTTGGAAGAGGAAGCAACACCAACCTTTATT
>CAZYEM010000050.1:4734-19070 GCA_964646395.1 uncultured Bacteroides sp. | reverse complement strand
TAGCAAAGATAGTTTTTATGTAGATTTATTCAAAAATAATTTCATACTTATTCTTCAGTAATAAATAGAAAAATTCAAATTTTCTATTCTTCAGAAAAGCAGTATAATTAATTTTTTTTTATTGGTTATATATATCTTTCATCATATTAGCAATAATTTATTGTTTATGTAGTTTAATAATTCCTAATGAACCTTGATAAAGTGAGTTATTGAAATATTTTGTATCAAAATTAAAAATAAATGATTGATTACTATTTGTATCTTTTGCTAAACTTTTATTTTTCAAAAAAGGCAGATATGAAATAGCATGATATTCCAACTCTTTATTTGGCAAATTCTCAGGCATAATGTTATGTTTATACGTTGGGAAATAATCAACTTTTAACTTTAAGGCTTTTCTACTCATTCCTGGAGCAGAAATTTCGAAATAAATACAAAAATCATTACTAAATAAGGCAAATTCTCCATTTTTATCACTAAAAGTGTTAACTCCAACAGCCCAATATTCATTCCAACCTCTTATTACAGCTCCTTCTATTGGCTTTTGACTTTCTTCATCAATAATCTTTCCCTTTAAAACTATATTGCTATAACCAAGCATATTATAATAATTATTTAAACAATTACAATCCTTCTTTTTATAATTCTTAAATTTTGCAATTTCACTTGCAGCAGGCTTAACGGTACCTATAATTTTATAATTCCCTTTCTTTGTAATGGTTATACCTTGATGATTCAAAATTCCACTGAATCCAGCTTCAAAATGTGTATTGGGAATTTCCTGAAATTCCCACCAACCAATACCAGCTCCATTACAATTGATGATTCTTTGGTAAATTTCTCTCATATATAATTGCTGATACTCATAAGGAATAGAATCATTATCAGCTGGTAATGCAGTTTCTCCAATCATCCATGGTTTGTTGATATAATTGCTGTACCAATAAATTTCGTTTGCTGCTCTTAACGGATTATAAGTGTGAAACGAAACAAAATCAACCGGAAGTATTTCGGGATCCCATTCAAAAACTTCAATCGGTTCAGAAAAACCAATTGTAAATAATTGATTTGGAGCATATTTATTCATCATTTTTTTCCATCCAATAACAATTCTACGGGCATCTTTTTTCTCACGAAATCTTTTTTCAGGGCCTTTATCTATATTATCAAAATACAAAGGTTCATTGAAAAAATCATAAGCAAAAATAGTTGAATTATTACTGAACTTTGCTAGCAATTGTCTAGTAAAATCCTCTAATTCATCATTTTCAACAGGGGCTTTTATTAACAGCATTACTTTCAAATCTAATTTCTCAACTAATTTTAAATAATCTTCCAGACTTTTTAAAATAATATCACAATCTTCTGAAATTGAAAGATTATTATTATCGGCTTTATAAAAATACTTATCATTTTCGATTGAAACTCTGTCGAAAATTAATCTGATGGTATTAAATCCCATTTCTTTAATTAGTTCAAGGTGTGCTTTATTTTGATTTTCAATACTTTCTATGGTATTTGACTCAAAAATATCAGGGTTTTCATATTCTTTTATGGGTGATAATAAATATTCATTCCCAATTTTTCTGAAACTAACAACATAATTCAGCATGATTGGAAAGAAATCCTGTCCTTTATGTTTAAAAACTTTACCTTTTAGATAAACAAACTCTGTATGCGACAAATCCTGTTGATTTTTAGCTTGTTTGCAAGATATTATCAACGTAACAATTACTAAAATTATTAATTTAATTCTCATATTATTTTATTTTAGCGTATTTTAAAAATTTCATGATCATTTTTAACGAAATCAGGTAAATCACCATTATCAAAAGTTGCCATTTTTATATTTCTCATCTTTAACTCATTATATATTTCTTTGCTAATTGGGAAATCATAAGCAATAAAATCAGTATAAAACATAATACTAACATCTTCGTTTTCAAAGGCATTAAATATCACATACGAATTATCAGGTAATATTGTGCTTAACTGCTTATAAACAGGAGTGTGAATTAGATTTTGAACGATGAAATCTGTTTTAAATTTTTGATTTTTATAATGATTTTTTTGAATTCGATTTATATCGATAGTAAAATAACAAATAACAGATAATATAATGATATTGATACTTTTACTATATACAGGATTAAATTGACTGATTTTATTTACTACTTTATTATTCAACAACAAAAATAATACACCTCCTAATGCAATATAAATCAAGGAAGATATGCAATAGGTAAACGAATACATTTTGGTAGCAGCAATAGAATATAATAAATATATGAGTAAAATATAAGTATAGAAAGCTATTTTCAAATAATTGTTTTTCAGCATTTTGAAAAGTAAAAAAACCGATAAAATGATAACTGTATAATGTAAACCATAAATATTAATAGTTTCATCAAAATGGAAGAGAAAATTGCCACTATGTTTTTCAATTACTTCAAATAAATGCTTGGCATTGTACTCAAATTCATGTTTGCTTTCCATTGGAAATTTATATAAAATATATATTTGCCAAGGAAGAGCAACTATAACTGTTATAATAAAAGCATACAGTATTTCTAAATATTTACCAATACATTTTCTGTCGTTAGCGTTGAATAAAACAGCCAATCCCCAACCAGAATATACAAGAAGACCTGCTAACCATTTGTTTAGAATTGCCATACCCGAAAAAAGACCAATCCAGAAAATCCACTTTTTTTGTTTTGAGAAATATAATTCAGTCCAGGCCCAAATACTCATCGTAATATAAAATGCAAAAGCAATATCGTTGTGATCAGTTGCGATTTTCCCTGAAACCAATTCTAAAGTAAAATAAGAACACGTATAAAGCAAGGCTGCATAATAAGCTATATTCTCATTTGATAAAAGTTTGGTAATTCTATAGATAATAATTATTAACAAACTACTCATTAGCAAACTTGGCAATCTTAAAACGAATTCATTAACACCAAAGAATTTAAAAAACAAGGCAATTTGCCATAGAAAAAGTGGTTGCTTATGAAGCCAGATGTGATTGCTATCCCAAATTCCAATATCATAAGGCAAAATTGGATTATCATATAACATTGGTTTTAAAGGATTTTCAATCATATTTTTTGCAACCAGTGCATGAAACCTTTCATCCCAAATATTGAGATAAGGAGTTACTAATGTGGCAAATATCCTTAACGAAATTCCACCCAGAATCAACAAAACCAGACTTAATCTTTTATCATTCTTAAAATTGAATATCAATATACTTAAAAAAATAAGAATCAGTGCATTGAATAAAAATACAAACTGATAAATATTGAAATCCAATCCAATAAAAGTATCACTTTTTTTATCAATATTTAAAGAAGTTGCAATTGGTTTTTGAATGGAATTAGCTGATATAATGCAACTATCCGACAAACTAACATATTTCGAATTAAATGCCTTTATCGTAATATTATCACTGTTTTTATCAAATAATATCTCAAAAATACAGTTATTTGTAATTTTTTTCTTATTAGCAACCAAACAATTGTTATTGGAAGTATCAACACAAACGTAATTACTATCTAAAGTTTTAATTGTGTAACTATTACCATGAATATTATCAAGCAAAAAAGTTTCCCATTCTCTTTTTTCAAATCTATCTGCAACTAAAATACTATCAATTGACTTATCTGCAGAAACATATTTTCCACTAAAACTATAAAATGCAACCCTTTCATCAATTGGTTCTTTAGATTTGCATCCAAAAATTGAAACACTTAGTAAAAAAAAATAAATAAGGTTTTTCATCAGGAAATTTCTTTTTGTATATTTTTTATAATTACAGATAACAGAATTTGAATTATTTATTTTATTACTATTTCAAAAATTTCATTTTTTCCAATAGTTTTAGCATTTGCAAATATCTGATTTGTATTTAAATCATAAGTAAGATATTTATTATTAATTGCTTTTATAGCAAAATGCTTATTATCTATATGTTGCAATTCAAAAGTTTCCCAAGGAGCCATTTTCTTTATATTTGCAGTAATTTCGTTTTTACTTTCAATATTTGCAGATAAAAACATATTCTGATAAGAAATAATCCCACAATTCCCATTATCAAGTAAGATAATTGAGAAAGTTTCCCATAAAAAAGGGTTTTCTTTATTTGCAAATAGCAGATTATTATTATTGGAATCAGCACTTAAATATTTACCATTTGATGCTTTAATTATAATGGTTTTTGATAGAATTACAGCAGGTTTTGTGTCATTCCGATTGTCAATAACTGCATTTTGATAATCAGGATACCTTAACAATGATTCAAATTTTGAGGATGGACGTATTTTAAAAAATGCATCAAAATAAGCCTCTTTGGTCATAGCATCGTAATGAATTGAATTATAATTGAATTTAATTGTTTGAAAAATCTGGTGTGTTGTTATTACTATTAATAAAACAATAGTAAGTATTTTTGTAAAACGATTGTATTTGAATCCATTGGAAATTAAAAGAGCAAGAGGAATTGATAAAATCGCATAAGATTCCACAAAAACCCTTTGACCGTAAGTACCACCATACCACCAACACCACCATGATAAAATAATATAAATGTTTAAAAAGGTAAAGATAAAGATGGGTAAAAAGAATTTTTTTGATTCCTTTAAGAACAGAAATATACCCAAAACAGCAAAAAATAGTAAGGGAGTATAAACAAACCACCCTTTTCTGAAACCAAACAATCCTTTGATTAATTGTGGATTATCAAAAAAGAAACCTTCATTCTGATATGAAAAATAAAAATAATTTCCAGTAGTATATTTCCAGTAGATTAATTGTGGAATCCAAACAATAAAAGAAAATAAGCCTAAAAGCAATAAATATCTCCAATTTTTTAATAACAACCTTAACTTTTCGGTAAAAGTAAACCAAGAAGTAATGTGATAAAAAGCAAAAAAGATAATTATTATTGAGTTTGAAGGTCTTATCAAAGAAATTAAGCCTAATAACAAACCAAGAAATATAGAATTTTTATAGTTTATTCTTTCATGCCATTTTATAGTATAATATATGAATATCGAAAAAAGGGAAAAAAGATAGGCATGAGGCATAGGAGCTTCCAAAGTTGTATAAAACATCAAATTAGTACCAAAAAACAGTGAAAGTACCGTTAAAGCTACAATTCCATCTGTGAAAAATTTTAAAAGTATTTTTCTAAGAAAAAGCATACCTACAAAAACATAAAACAAAGAGCTGAATATCAACCAGAAAGTAAATGGAGCAGAAAATCCATCGGTTGATTGATTTGTTATATATGCTTGAAAATGTGCAATTAAATAAAATGGCAAATACATAAATGAAAGCCCCATACTCATTTTCCCTGTATATTTACCTGTTGGAGAGATATGAGGCCAAAATTTCCATTCCAATAATGTTGGATCTTTATCAATGAACTTTAAACTTAAATCGTTATAATAAAATGTTGCCGGAAGGTATTGATAATAATTAATTACATCCCATTTTATCACACTTTTGTGATTTTCCCAGAGTTTGTGATTTAAATTTATCCATATAACCGAAATAACGATTATAATTATTGAATAAAAGCTATATGGATTTTTTTTAATTTTATGCATCCCTTTTGGTCAATAAAATATTTATTGCTTTTTTAAAAAACTTCTATTAAATAAATTATACTTCAAAATACACCAGATAGCCCTAAAACCATCTTTAGCCTTTATTTTTTTACCTTCTTCGTACGTTCTTCCATAATAAGAAATACCTACTTCATAAATTCTGATTTCGGGAAATCTAGCTATTTTTGCTGTAACTTCGGGTTCAAAACCAAAACGATTTTCTTTAAAATTAATTTGCTTAATAATATCAGATTTAAACAACTTATAACAGGTTTCCATATCTGTAAGATTAAGATTGGTAAAGAGGTTAGAAAGAAACGTAAGAAACTTATTACCAATAGTATGCCAGAAGAATAATATTCTATGCGGGTTTCCTCCCATAAAACGTGAGCCATAAACGACATCGGCAAATCCATCAATAACTGGTTTTAACAACAAATTGTATTCATTAGGATCATATTCTAAATCAGCATCCTGAATAATAATAAAATCTCCGGTAGCTAATTCAATTCCTTTATGTATTGCCGCACCTTTTCCTCTATTTACTAACTGATTAAAAAGCTTAATATCACAATCATTATGTAAATTTATATACTTATCAATTACTTCAGATGTGTTATCCTTGGAACAATCATTTATGATAATTATTTCTTTTTCAATATTTTTAATCAATTCGGTATTAATAACCTTATCTAAAATAAGATGTATTGTTTTTGCTTCGTTAAAAGCTGGAATTAATATGCTGATTTTCATTGTTTATTATTTTAACTATTCTTGATAATAAATTCGTTTTACTCTTCTCGAAATACTGGTTAATACTTCATAAGGAATTGTTTGTAGATCTTTTGCAATATCATTTACTGAATATTTTTCTCCAAAAATAATAACTTCATCATTTTCATTTGCATCAATATCCGTAATATCAATCATACACATATCCATACAAATGCTTCCAATTATCAGAGCGAACTTATTATTTATTAAGACTTTGCCAATTCCATTACCTAATTTTCTATTCAAACCATCTGCATATCCAATTGGTATAATGGCAATTTTAGAGTTTCTAGCTGCAATCCAGGCTCTTCCATAACCAACAGTATCATTTTCGGGAATATTTTTTATCTGAGAGATTACAGTTTTTAAAGTCCCTACATTTTGCAGCTCATTTTGTTCGTAACCAATTGAGGATATACCGTATAACCCAATCCCTAATCGAACCATCTCGTATTGAGCTTCGGGAAAACGAAGAATGCCAGCAGAATTTAAAACATGTCGCAATATACTATATCCCAATTCATTGATAATATAATTACTCATTTCATTAAATAAAGTAATTTGTTTTTTTGTAAAATCATCAAAGCTATCATTATCAGAAGCTGCTAAATGAGAAAACACTGATTGAACAATAATAACAGGATTTTTTTTAATTCGCAGAATTAAATCGTGCAAATCATTGACTTCAAATCCTAACCGATGCATACCGGTATCTAATTTGATATGAATTCTAACCTTTTGGTCGTCATCAGTAATGTGTTGTTCTATAGCTTTTTCAAGTAATTTATAAATCCGCAGACTATATATTTCTGGTTCAAGATTATTCTTCAAAATAGAATCAATACTTTGTTCATCAGGATTCATAACCATAATAGGAAGTGTAATACCAGCTTTTCTAAGTTCAACTCCTTCATCTGAATAAGCTACTGTTAAATAGTCAACATTATGAAATTGCAATGCATTTGCAATTTCATAACTACCACTACCATAAGAAAATGCTTTAACCATAGCCATAATTTTTGTTTCTTGATGAATTTTTGAACGATAAAAATTCAAATTATGGATTATCGCATTTAAATTTATTTCCAATATGGTTTCATGCGCTTTTTGTTGTAAAATATTACTTATTTTCTCAAATTCAAAAATACGGGCACCTTTTAATAATATACTTTCTTTGTTAAAACTTGAAAATAAAAAATCGCGAATAAAAGAATCTGTTGATTCGTAAAATGTTTTTTCAATTTTAAATTTATCAGCCTGACCTTTTAAGGCCTTTCCAATTCCAATTATTCTTGAGATTCCCTTTTTTTCGAGTAAATCGGAAATTTCCGAATACAGATCATTTTCTTCACGTCCGCTTTGTAAAATGTCGGATAAAATGATAGTTTTCTTTTTATGTTGTTTTTGTTGATTCAGGAAATCAATTGCAATGTTAAGTGAATCAAAATCTGAACTATAGCTATCATTAATAATTGAACAATTATTAATACCTTCCTTTAATTCCAAACGCATAGCAATTGGATGTAACAATTTCATCCTACTACTTATAATTTCCTGATTGTAACCAAGATGTAAAAGTGTTGCCCAACAATGAATCGCATTTTCAATTGAAGCATCATCAGTAAAAGGAATTTCAATTGCAATTTCTGTTTCTTTATAAATAGCAGCAATGAAAGTTTTTCTGCTATTTTTATCAATTTGATTAACAGATAAATCTGCTTTATATTTTTTGCTCCATGTAAAAACAGGAATGCTTTTAAATACTTCTGATTTAAGAATTCTTTCTTTAATTTCCAAATAATCAATACAATAAATCAGTGTATCGACTTTAGTAAATAATTTTAGCTTCTCCCCTATCTTTTGATCTCTATGAATAAAATTTTCATCATGAGCATGACCGATATTTGTAAAAAGACCAATTGTTGGCTGAATTATCATTTGCAGATTTATCATTTCATCTGGTTCTGAAATTCCAGCTTCAAATATTCCAAAATTATGTTCTGACTGAATCTGCCAAACACTTAACGGAACACCTATTTGTGAATTATAACTTTTTGGATTTTTTACCAGATTATAGTCATCATTCATTAACTGATATAACCATTCCTTTACAATGGTTTTTCCATTACTACCTGTAATTCCTACAATTGGGATCTCGAATCTTTTGCGTTTGCTGGCAGCAAGAGTTTGCAATGCTTTAACTGTATTTTTTACATATACAAAACTTGCCTCAGGATATTTTCCAAAATCATCCGGATATGAAGAAATAACGAAATTCCTAAATCCCTTATCATAAAGTTCAGAGATATAATTATGACCATCGTTTCTTTTGCTTACCAAAGCAAAAAACAAGCAATTTTCATAAGAAATGGTTTTTCTACTATCAATAAGTAAACTGTTAATAACCTGATTTCTACAATTTATACACTCACCTTTGATAATATTCGCAATTTCTGAAAGAGTATATTGGATCTCTGTCTTTTGCATAAATTATATTAAATATCTTTTTCTGTATTATTGCTGAATTTAAGAGGATTTTTGGTTAACTCGCTATGCATTGCCCTATTTTTGTAAATATCGCAAGCCAGATAAATTGCCTGAAGCAATGAAGAAGGAGATGCCATATCCTTTCCAGCAATTTCATAAGCAGTTCCATGAGCTGGAGAAGTTCTTACTATTGGTAATCCGGCAGTAAAATTTACTCCTTCGTCAAACGACATCAGTTTAAACGGGATTAAACCCTGATCATGATACATTGCCAGAATTCCATCGAAATTCTTTAAATTATCAGAACCAAAGAAACCATCAGCAGGATATGGTCCGAAAGCTAAAATACCTTCGTTAAGAGCTTGATCTATTGATGGAATAATTATATCCTGTTCTTCTTTTCCAAGTAAACCTCCATCACCGGCATGAGGATTTAGTGCCAGTAATGCTATTTTAGGTTTTGTAATTGCAAAATCCTGAATCAATGATTGATTCATAATTCTTAATTTACTCATTATCAAATTTTTTGATAATGTTGAAGAAACGTCTTTTAAAGGAATATGTCCTGTAACCACACCAATTCTTATTGCATTACAAACCATAATCATCAAATCATCTGACACATTGAATTTTTTAGCAAGATATTCAGTATGACCGGGAAAGTTAAAATTCTTTGATTGAATATTTTTTTTATTAATTGGAGCTGTAACCAAAACATCAATATTCTTTTTCTTTAAATCTTCTGATGCCATATCTAAAGCCTGTTCGGCCATTAAACCTGCAATTTCTGTTGATTTACCCATTTCAATCTTTATTTCATCATTATTTATATTAATAATGTTTGCCCGTTTGGCGATTGAAAGATCGGCTGACTTAACAAGATTCAGGTTAAAATCATTAAAATTTAATAGTTTGCGATAATAAGATGCAACTTTGGATGATCCATAAACTATTGGTGTACATAACTCAAGAATTCGTTGATCATGTAAAGCCTTAATTATAACCTCATAGCTAATACCATTAATATCACCATGAGTTATTCCTAATTTGATTCTATGTTCTTTTTCAATATTTTTATTCATTATATTTTTATTTTATATAATTAATTGATATTATATTTTATTTTTTATAAAATCGAAAAGTAATCTAACACCTACACCTGTAGCTGCTTTACCTCTATAACTATCCTTTTTACTGATATATACAGGTCCTGCAATATCAAGATGAATAAAAGGATAATCAGTAAACTCCTGTAAGAATTTACCAGCAGTAATCATACCGGCTTCAGCTCCTCCTAAGTTTTTAATATCAGCAATATCAGATTTTATCAGCTCAGCATATTCTTCCCAAAATGGAAATTCTGCTAATCTCTCATATACATTAATTCCACTTTGTTTAAGTAATTCAAATTCAGCATCAGCATCAGCTTGCATGGCAACAATACCATAAGTTCCAATTGCTCGGCTTGCTGCACCGGTTAATGTTGCTAAATCGATAACCAATTCAGGATTATATCTGGATGCAAATCCCAAAGCATCTGCTAATATCAACCTGCCTTCAGCATCAGTATTCATTATCTCAACCGTTTTACCGGTAAACATTGTAATTACATCACCTGAAACATAAGCATTTCCATCCGGACGGTTATCGGTTGAAGGAATTAATCCAATAACATGAAATGGTAATTTTGCTTTTGCAATAGCATAAATTGCACATACAACAGCTGCTGCTCCACCCATATCACACTTCATGTCAAGCATTGAATCTCCTGGCTTTATATTTAATCCACCTGTGTCATATACTACCCCTTTTCCAACAAAAACATAAGGTTTATTATTCTGATGCATTTGAGGTTTATATTCTAAAATTGAAAAAGTTGGAGGATCAATACTTCCTCTGTTAACAGCAAGCAAACCTCCCATCTTTAACGATTCTATTTTCCTTTTATCAAATACCTCCACTTTAAAATTGGCATCTTTACCCATTTCGATAATTATTTCAGAAAATTTTACCGAATTTAAAAAGGTAAGAGGTTCATTTATTAAATCTTTACATTTAAAAACAGATTCTGTAATAATGTTGAGTTCTTCAATTTGTTTGGTTGTAATATGTTTGCTATCAGTAATAATATCAGTTAAAGCATTTTGCTTTTGTTTAGTCTTGTATTTTATAAATTGATAATTTGCTAACGAAATCCCTTCAACTAATGAATATGCAGCTAAATTATTAACTGACATATCATTTACTAAAATAGTAGTAAATCCAAAATCATTTACCAAACCTGTTATTTTGTCGCCAGCTACCCTGCATTTTTCAAGAATTTGATATTGAGCAATATCAGTTTTAACAAATTGAATAATAAGCAAATAAGTGAGCTTATTGATTGTAATTGTTTCCTTTTCAAAATTTTCTTTTTGGTGATTAATAAAAGTTAACTCATCCTGAGAAAAAACAGTATCATTAAGTTGCTTACTATCATCTATTAAAAAGATTTCAGCGTATGATTTTAATAATTTATCAGATTTTTGTGAAATTATATGCATTTTTAATGTTATTTTTGAATAAAAAAAGATTACAAATTTAAGGAAAAAAAACAATATCCTAATTTGTTTTTCACTAAAATTTCAAACATAACAAATGAATGTAAATCAAATAATTGAGAAAGTTCTCAACTCAGAAAATATTAATATAAGCGAAGCTAAGTTTTTATATGAAACTTTAAATTTGGCAAACTTAATTGCAATCGCAAATACTATTCGTTTTCAAAAGCATAATAATAAGAAAGTTACATGGATAATAGACAGAAATGTAAATTATACAAATGTTTGTGTTTCGGGCTGTCAGTTTTGTAATTTCTATTGTTCCGCAAATTCAAAAAAAGCCTATATAACAAGTATTGATGATTTTAAAGTTAAAATTGATGAAATGATAACTTTAGGAGGAAATCAATTACTATTACAAGGAGGAATGCATCCCAAATTAGGATTATCTTATTATAAAGAGCTGTTTAGCAAATTAAAACAGGAATATCCTACGATAAAATTACATGCATTGGGACCACCAGAAATTGTACACATTTCAAAATTGGAAGGAATTGATTTCGAGACAACACTTAAAGAGCTGATTATATCAGGATTGGATAGCTTACCCGGAGCTGGTGCAGAAATTTTATCTGATAGGGTTCGTTCAATAATTTCGAAAAATAAATGTAATGTAAAAGAATGGCTGGATGTTATGCGTGAAGCACATAAACTAAATTTACCCACTTCTGCAACAATGATGTTCGGTCATATTGAAACACTTGAAGAGCGATTGCAGCATTTAATTTATATCAGAGATGTACAATCGGAAAAACCTGATGGAAATTATGGATTTCTATCATTTATCCCATGGCCATTTCAAGATAAAGATACAACATTGTCAAATCATTATGGAGTTAAAAACAAGGTAACTGCTGAGGAATATATTCGTATGATTGCTATTAGCCGTATCCTGTTATCCAATATTTCAAACATCCAAGCTTCCTGGCTTACTGTTGGCAAAACAACAGCACAAATTTGCCTTCATGCCGGTGCTAATGATTTTGGATCCATAATGATAGAGGAAAATGTAGTTTCTGTTGCCGGTGCCGAATATAAATTTGATGCTGAGGGTATTCAAAGAGCTATAATTGAAAGTGGATTTGAACCACAAAAAAGAAATCAGAAATTTGACTTTATTTAATAAAATAATTCAGAAATATTGAACAATAAATAATATTTTTGTAATCTGTAAGTTATTTTAGAAAACATTTCTACGTGAAAAAATTATTACTTTTTATAATATTTGTAATATTTATTATTTCTCAGACTTTTGCGACACACGAAAGAGCTGCCGAAATCACGTATCGTAGCATTTCCAACAATTCGTTGCAATATGAAATAAAACTAGTAACATATACTTATACACCAAGTCCTGCTGATCGTCCACAATTGGAAATAGTATGGGGAGATGGCACTTCATCAATGGTACAAAGAACTTCAAAGACTAATCTTGCTGGAAATATATCTAAAAACGAATATATTACGCTTCATACATTTCCTGGAGATGGAGTATATAAAATATCAATGGAAGATCCCAACAGAAATTATGGGGTTATTAATATTCCAAATTCAGTAAACGTTCCTATCTATGTAGAAACTATGCTGGTAATCAGTCCATTTATAAATCCAAAAAATAATTCACCTCAATTATTAAATCCACCGTTGGATATGGGTTGTGTTGGAGTATCATTTCTTCATAATCCGGGAGCTTTTGATCCGGATGGTGATAGTATTTCATATAAATTAGTGAAATGCAAGGGTGCTCAAGGTCTTGATATTCCTGGATATAACTTTCCTCAGGCTAGCAATTTTGTTTCAATAAATCCAATAACAGGTGATTTTATTTGGGAAAATCCTATTATTCAAGGAGAGTATAATGTTGCTATTTTAATTGAAGAATGGCGGAATGGTATAAGAATTGGTTATATTACACGTGATATGCAGATTATTATTGCGAGTTGCACTAATCGGCCTCCTATTATTGATCCAATACCCGATACATGTATTGAAGCTGGTGATACATTAGTATTTAATGTTCATGCTTCTGATCCTGATAATAATATGGTTACTCTTACCGCTACCGGAGGTCCTTTGATTTTATCTTACTTTCCGGCACTATTTTTCCCGGCAACTGGAATGCCTGATGTAAATGCGCCTTTTTATTGGGAAACAAAATGCGAACATATCAGAAAATCTCCTTATCAGATTTCTTTTAAAGCTCAGGATAATGGTTCGCCTGTTAAACTGACAAGTTATAGAAATATGTTTATAAAGGTTGTGGGACCGGCTCCAAAAAACCTTACAGCTACTGCAAATGGAAATACAATTGATTTAAATTGGAACAAAAGCAGCTGTTCTAATGCTTTTGGCTATAAAATTTACCGGAGAAATGGGTATTATGGATATTTTCATGGGTATTGCGAAACCGGTGTTCCATCATATACAGGCTATTCTCTTATAAAAACCATTCCTAATATCAATGATACAAGCTTTATTGACAATAATAATGGAAGCGGATTAATTCATGGCATTGATTATTGTTACATTGCAATTGCTTATTACCCTGATGGTGCTGAAAGCTATGCTTCTCTTGAAGCATGTGCAGAACTTAAAAGAGATGTGCCGATTATAACAAATGTGAGCGTTCTGACTACAAATTCAATAAATGGGAAAATATTCGTTGCATGGTCAAAACCTACCGAGCTTGATACTAATCAAATTCCAGGCCCCTATAAATATCTGATTTATCGATCACCTGATCTTAATGGAAATAATTTTTCGCTTATTGATTCACTCTCTGGTTTGAAAGATACAATATACACAGATTCAACTATTAACACGGTGAGTAATCCATATAATTATAGAATAGATTTTTATAATG
>CAZYEM010000050.1:2566-4724 GCA_964646395.1 uncultured Bacteroides sp. | reverse complement strand
TGGAAAACGTTATAAAATTGGATCAACACATTTAGCATCATCTATTTATCTTAAATTACTTCCTGCTGATAAAAAAATAACATTAAGCTGGGATTTTAACGTACCCTGGAATAATAATGTTTATGTGATTTACAGAAAAAATAATATTACAACACTTTTTGATTCAATAGGTTGGAGTTCAAATCCTGTTTTTATTGATAAAGGATTAACCAATGAAGTTTCTTATTGTTATTACGTTAAAAGCATTGGAAACTATACTATTACGAATATTATCAATCCAATTATAAATTTTTCTCAGGAAGTATGTGGATCTCCTATTGATCAGGAACCACCTTGCCCTCCAATTTTAAGTGTTACACCTGATTGTCAAATGATTTCAAACACACTTGAATGGATTACAACTGATTCGTGTGCTTATGATATTTTAAAATACAACATCTGGTATTCTCCAAATTTAACAGGAAACTTATCGGTTTTAAGTGTTATTAATAATCCTAATATTAAGCAATTTATTCATAATAATATAAATACAATAGCCGGTTGTTATGCAATAAATGCTGTTGATTCCAATAATAATACAGGTAATTTAAGCAATGTTGTATGCATTGATATTGATAGTTGTTCTTTGTACGAATTACCTAATATTTTCACACCAAATGGTGATGGGTTTAATGATGTTTTTAAACCTTATCCCTATCATTTTGTCGAAAAAATAGCTATAAAAATATTTAATCGCTGGGGAAATGTTGTTTTTGAAACCAGCAATCCCGAAATTAACTGGAACGGAAAAGAAAAAAGTACGGATAAGGATTGTAGTGATGGCGTATATTTTTATGTGTGTGATGTTTATGAACTTCGCTTAAGAGGAGAAATTGTCAGACAAATTCACGGAAGTGTCACTTTATTACGATAATTAATTAATAATAAATATATTATGTTTACAGGAATTGTTGAAAAAACCGGAAAAGTAGTAAGTATAGAAAAAGATAAAAGTAATTTCAATATTACCATTGAAACTGAAATTGCAGATGAATTAAAAATTGACCAAAGTATGAGTCATGATGGAGTTTGTTTAACAGTTGTGAAAGTTGATTATGCTAAGAAACAATATGTTGTAACAGCAATTCAGGAAACATTGGATAAAACCAATTTAGGCACATGGCACGAAGGTTATGAAGTGAATCTCGAACGGTCGATGCGTATGGACGGCAGATTCGACGGTCATATTGTTCAGGGTCATGTTGATCAGACTGCTGTTTGTACAAAAGTGGAAGAAACGGATGGAAGCTGGAAATATACGTATAGTTACGATATTGCAAAAAACAATATTACAGTTGAAAAAGGTTCAATATCAGTTAACGGGGTTAGCTTAACTGTTGTTGATTCAGCTCCGGGATTGTTTTCCGTTGCCATAATTCCATTTACGTATCAGGTTACCAATTTCCATAATTTCAAAGAAGGAACTGTGGTAAATATTGAATTTGATGTATTTGGGAAATATGTAGCCCGCTTATTGCAACTTTATATGGATCAGAAAAAATAATAACCAGCGAATTTCGTTTTATAAGGAGCATTAGTTCAAAACTGATGCTCTTTTATTTTAATAATCTTGTATATGAAAATTTCAAAAATAATATTTCTCTTTTTTACTCTTATTTTTATTGCCAATATTATGTTTGCTCAGGAAATCAGACCTGATAATTGGGCTAAAAGAGTAAATCATGCCACTTTTAAAAATCTTTACCAACTGAATGATAGCATATACCGTTCGGAACAACCGAATGAAAAAGGATTTAAAGTAATTGATAGTTTAAAAATTAAAAGTATTTTAAGTTTGCGTTCAAGTTATAAAGATTCTAAACTTACGGGGAAAACGGTTTTTAATTTTTTTCAGGTTGGAATGTCAGCTGATCGTTTTTCTGATGTTGAAATTATAGATGCACTTAAGGTTATAAAAAATTCACCAAAACCTCTGCTGATTCATTGTGTGCATGGTGCCGACAGAACTGGTGTGGTTGTGGCTATGTATAGAATTATTTACAATGGTTATACAAAAGAGCAGGCAATTGATGAAATGAGAAATGGCAATTATAATTTTCATAAGGTTTATCAAAACATACCCGATTATATTAAAAATGTGGATATAGAATATATTAAA
>CAZYEM010000050.1:0-2466 GCA_964646395.1 uncultured Bacteroides sp. | reverse complement strand
TTCATCAAGATATTTCATATCAACATCAGCTATTTCAAAATCAACATCTTTATTCTGCAGAATGAATTCGGGATGTATTGATTTGGGGAGTGTAATCACCTCTTTTTGCAATACATAGCGAATACAAATTTTAGGAACAGTAGTTTTATATTTCTGAGCCATAGCAGCAATAACTTCATTATTTATAATCCGACCAGTAGCAAATGGAGAATAGCCTTCTACAACTATATCATTTTCATCACAATACAAGGTAACCTCTGGTTGAATATTACCAATAAAGAATCTGATTTGATTTACCATTGGTTTTATTTTACAATTTTCCATGATGGCAGTAAGGTCAGAAACCCTGAAGTTTGAAACACCGATAGCACGGCATCGTCCACTCTGGTAAAATTCTTCCATTGCCCTCCATACTTCAATATTTTCTTTGGTATAATCAGTTTCTCTATCGTCCCATGGATAAGGTGAATGAATAAGATAAAGATCCAGGTATTCTAAACCAATATTTTTCATGGTTCTTTCAAAATATTCCAATGCCAGCTTATAGCTTTTAATCTCAGCGGGCAGCTTTGAAGTTACAAATATCTCATTACGGGCAATACCACAATCGCGAATTGCTTTACCAACACTTTGCTCATTTCCATAATCATAAGCTGTATCGATATGACGGTAACCGTTTTTTAAGGCAAAACTTACTGCATTGTAAGAAATTTCGCCATTAGGTATTTGCCATGTACCAAAGCCGATAGCTGGAATTTTTACTCCATTGTATAAGGTGAAACTTGAATTCGGATTCATATTATTGATTAAATGATTATTATATTATTTCATTGAATTTATTTATATTCTAAATTTAAAACTTTTAAAGTTTTTGGGTTTTATTGCGAACTAATAATTTTCTAAAATGCTTACCAAATAATTATTTAGGAGGTATTTTACAATTTGATTTCCAATTGATTTTTCCAACGAAAAGGTGCGTATACGAAGCTATGAAAAGCAACATATAAGCACCTTTTCAATTTTTTGCTTTTTTATTATTTTCCGTTTAAAATAGCTTTAACGCCAGGCAAAATCTTACCTTCCAGATATTCAAGCATTGCACCGCCACCGGTTGAAACATAGCTTATCTGGTCGGAAATATTGTATTGATTTATTGCGGCAACTGAATCACCACCACCTACAGCAGAAAATGCTCCTGATATTGTAGCACTGGCAGTTGCAATGGCAATAGCTTTAGTTCCTTGCCTGAATTTATCCATTTCAAACACGCCCATAGGACCATTCCATAATACAGTTTGTGAGTTATTTATTATTTCAGCAAATCTTCTGCAACTTTTTGGTCCAATATCCAACCCCATCATATCCTCGGGAATATCATCACTTGAAACAATTCTTGTATTGGCTTCATTTGAAAAAGCATCGGAAGCTATTGCATCAGTTGGTAGATAAAGGTTTACTCCTTTTAGCATCATCTCCTGTACAATTAATTTAGCAATATCTATTTTATCCTCTTCAATTAAAGAATCCCCTACTTTTCCACCCAATGCTTTAATAAAAGTGAAAGCCATACCACCGCCTATAATCATATTATCAACTTTTGGTAATAAATTCTTGATAATATCTATTTTACTGGAAACTTTAGCTCCACCAATAATGGCAGTAAATGGTGATTTTGATTGATTTAGCAATCGTTCAAGATTTTCAATCTCATTTTCGAGTAATAAACCGAAATATTTAGCTTTTGGAAAAAACTGCGCAATTGTTGCTGTTGAAGCATGTTCACGGTGAGAAGTTCCAAAAGCATCATTAATATAGGCATCGCCAAGACTTGCCAGTTTTTTTGCAAAATCAACATCTCCATTTGTCTCTTCCGGATAAAAACGTAGATTTTCCATTAAGATGATTTCACCGGGTTTTAATTTGGCTGCAGCTTCAAATGTTTTAGGACCAAACAAATCCCTTGTAAAAATAATGTTCTTATTCAACAACTTGGATAAATGCGGAACGATTGGAGTAAGTGAATAATCATCCTCATAACCACCTTTAGGACGCCCTAGATGAGACATTAAAATTACCGATGCTCCATCATTCAATACTTTCCTTATTGTTGGTAAGGATTCCACTATTCGTGTATCATCAGTAATCTGGCGATTATGATTTAAGGGTACATTGAAGTCAACTCTTATTAAAACCTTTTTCCCTTTAAAATTTACATCACATATTCTTTTCATAAAAAAAATTATTTATTTCTATTCTAGTTTTTTTTGATAAAATTATAGTTTTTTTATTAACTAACAAATTTATTTTAAAAATATTTTTCAACCTATTGCATTTCAATAAGATAAAAATCAATATTATAAATTTTCCTTAAATAATTATTATGTTTCTTTTTGGGACAATTTATTTGAAAATTTCAAAAAAAAATTCAGAGCAAAAAAATCATATATTCCTTATAATGTGATAATT
>CAZYEM010000049.1:0-19640 GCA_964646395.1 uncultured Bacteroides sp. | reverse complement strand
ATATTACATAATTTACTGATTGGATGACTCAAAATCAACGCATCAGTTTTTGGAGTAAAATTCTGCGGATTCCGAGCCACCATTTGTCGGCGAGTATTCTGCAGTTGCGGATTCATTAACAGCAATCGTCGGCATGTTTTCTGCAGCTATGGACAGAAATCTACACTTTAGAGCTTAAAATTATTTCACATTAAACATAAAACTATTTTAATCGCTTCCAGAGTTTAAATTCCTTCCCCTTCCAGCTGTTTAAATTCTGGAAGGGTTACTGAACATTAGTCCACCGTTACCCTTATCCCTTCCGAATGTGAACTGAATTCGGGTGCATACATACATTGTATGCTGGTAATTCCGTTTGAGAAATTCCCTTTTTGGGTGGCTATCAAAGTATATTCGAACACATAAGTGCCTTTGCCGAGATATGATATAAAAAAATTTGTTGCGGCATCGCGGGTGCTTTCGTAATATCCCATGCCTTGCTGCCATCTGTAACCTGAGAGCACATTTACAGGTTCAAATGCTGAGGCTCTCATATCCTTCAAATGCACATACTCCATATCTCTATCTACACGAAGTTCAATTCTTACTTTTACTTTATCGCCAACCTTTAGCTGAGCATTTTCACCAATAGGTTCAATCACAGGACCGTTTGCTGTATTGCGTTCGACAAATAATTTTTTATCGAGTTTCAGAGGTGTTGTAGCTGGTGTAATTTTGTCGAGTTGCTCAAAATATTGCCAGTACATGCCTCCCCATGCTACTCCATCATCGGTTTTGGTAACGGTAATATTTCCCATTTCCGATTTGATTTCTGAAGTATTCCACGAAGTTTTAAAATATCCGGTTCCTGCTTCTACCGCTTTTTCACTTTGATAAGGATTAATTCTTTCGCCACCAACCGTAACTTCCACCAGTTTGTCACTTGCCAGCAAATCAGTTCCTTTTAGCAATAAAGCATAAATGGCTTCAGATGTAGCTTTGGTGGTTTTCCAGTCCTGAGTTTGCTTTTGCTTAAGCAACCATATCTTCATTTTTTCCACCGACTCGCGGTCATTGCTTACTTCATCAAAAGCTTCAATAAGCAATGCCATAGTTTCAACCGGAGCCTGATACCAATAATATCCCTGAGTAAGATTGCGCCAGTACATACCCATTTCTTCCGAATACAAAGCATTTTCCTTTAATGATTTCATTATTTCGGCAGGCGTTTTAAAATCACTGTATCTTTTCAAAGATAATGCTATCATTCCCTGCATATAAATAGTTTCTGAAGTCCAGTATTTCTGAGCCTGTTCTTTGAAATAATCAAATGCATTTCTGATTTTCGGATTAAATGGAATTTCAATTGCAAAGTAACTTCTGGCATATAAATATTGAATCTGAAGGCTACTCAAATGCTTTTTATCCATATCTTTAGGATAATGCTTGCGGATGTATTCATAATCCTCTTTAATTCTTTCGTCGAGATAATAAACTGCTTTCTGAAGCATGTTATTCATAAGATAATCGCCTTTTAAAGAAATTACACCCAGATGCTGCAGATGTGCAAAACCGGTTACAATGTGCTGGGTTATATACCTGTCGTCTTTTCCACCAGGAAACCAAGCCCATGCACCGTTTGGTAACTGGTTTTTCAGAATCTTCTGTTTGGCAGCATCAAGTTCAGCAGCCATTTTATTCATATCAAACAACAAACCGATTCGTTTTTTGCGTTCCGATTCGTCTTTGGCATTCAATAACCAAGGTGTTTCCTCAATAAGTAAAGCCTTCAATTCCTGATTCTTCTCCAGATTGGAAAGCAAGGCATCAGGAGAAATATTTTTCCAGCTATCGAATACATATCTGATCTTTGGATTGGAATTGGCGATAAAATTTGCCAGACTGTTGGCATAATAACGGCTGAAAACCTGTTCAGCACATTCGTAAGGATATTCCATCATATAAGGAAGTGCCTGCACAGCATACCATGCCGGATTGGAAGTGTATTCGAGTGTCAGTTTCTGATGTTTCAATGTGTTGGATGCAGCAGAATTTATCAGTTTCTCAAATCGGAAATCTTTGGTTTGTCTTCCGTTTATCGGCAAAGGCAAGGTCTCAGTAACCAACATACGATTGGTCAAAACCGGAATTGCCATTTCTTCGCCATCGCTGAAGTTTCCGGCTTTGGCAACTACTTTATAGGTTACTGCACCCAAGCCTACAGGAATTGTAATACTCCACGTTATATTCTGACTTTCGCCGGCTTTAACGGTAAAAGTTTTTTCAGCATCTTCAAGTAGCAAACCGTTAACTGCTTGCATATTCAGAGAATTCAGAAATTGAAGACTTATACTTCCAGTCAGTTCTTTATCCGAAACATTACTCACCTTTACCTGAAAAACCATGTTGTCGCCTTCGCGGAAAAAACGCGGAGCATTTGGTACCACCATCAAGTCTTTTTGTGTTACTAATTCTTTTTGAATCTGATCGATTTTTAAATCTTTGGTATAAGCCAATCCACGCATTTTCCATTTAGTAAGTGCTTCGGGAACAGTAAAAGAAATCAATACATCACCGCTGTCATTGGTAGTTAACTGCGGATAAAAGAAAGCAGTTTCATTAAAGTTGGAACGTACTTTAACATCAGAGAAACCTGTAGATTGTTGTATGTTTTTTTCTTTATCAGAATTAGTTCCTCCAATAGAATCTGCCCAAATATAAGTTCCTGATTTATTTATACTATTTTCCTTTTTTGAAATTGTCTTTTCCTGCAGATTTGCAACACCAGTCATTGGAGCTTCGTCTAATGATTCAACAACAATATCGCTATCCATTTCTTCTCCACCAGCCCATCTCGAGTTTTTATACATCCTGTTTCTGCTGTATCCATAATAGTTATATCCAAACCAGTTAAGTTTATCATAAGTTACAGTTTCAGGATATTTAATTCGATTATTTTTGATAAAACAAAAATTGCTGTTATCGGTAATAAAACCGGAGCTGACTTCCCAGTTCAAACCAGCATAAATGCTTTGGAAAATACTAAAATCCCAACTTGAAGTTTTAAAAGCATCCAATGAAGCATCATACATAGAAGCCAGCATTTCAGCAGCTAGTTTTTCGCCTTTACTTCCTCTTATTCTTAGTTTCCACGATTCTTTTTCTCCTGGTAACAGTTTGTTTCTGAATGATTCAAAGCTTATATCCAGCTTTTTATTTGTAAATGGCACAATTATAGTTTCATCAAATTTATAGGAACGGTTATTTTTCACAAATGTCAGATGTATAGCAAAGTTACCAAGATGAGCTTCAGTAATCGGGATTTCAATCAGCTTCTGTTCATCACTGATTTTTAACCATTGTTTTGAAGTAATTTGTCCATCCACTTCTATTTCAAACAATACATTTACATCCTTTTCTTTAGAACCAATCAGGAAACTGGCTTTTTCACCGGGTTCACCGCTTGCTTTTAACATCGTAAACCATGCAATGGAATTATCAGGAATTTTATTTTCTTCAGCAGCATAAACTGTAAAATACTTTTTTATTTCAATTACTGTTCCGTAAATATCTTTTGTTGCAATTTCCATTACATAAACTCCCTGATTCCATTTTTTCAGTTCTTTTAAAAGCAGAAAAGTATCCAGTGGTGTTCGGAATTTCATGGAAAGAATTTCTTTTCCCTTTTCCCAGTTTGCAATATCATCTTCATTTTTATAAATATCAAAAGGAAAATTCTTATAAAACTCTTCTTTACTCATTGAGAACAAGTCAGGTTCAGCCCATTTTCTATCCCTAAATGTTTTCTCAGGTGTTTTTAACTGAAAAATTATAATATTTCCTTCTGCAGCCTCAGTATTGCCATTCAGATTTGTAGTCGAAATTTCAAAATGGTTTTTATCCGTTTTATTTATCTTTTGGGGAATTTTTACATCTACAATTAAAGCAGTATATCCCACAGAAATATTTTCATCTGATGAATGGGTTTCTCCATTAATATCGGTTACATCTGCAAATACCTGATAGTTAAAAACTGGTTTTAGTTCTTTTGCAACGCCTAAATCGGGAATAGCCTTAAATACTATTGTAAATTCTCCTTTTTCGTTGGTTTTAGTTTCTCCATTTGTAATTTCCATTTCTGGAGATGACGAATAAAATCCCCGCATCCACCATCCCCAATAAGGAAAACGGGCAGTTCTTACAATACGGTATTTTACACTTGCATTGTCAATATTATTGCCGGAGTATGCTTTGGCTGTTCCTGTTACCGAAATTTTTTCATTAAGTTTATAACTGCCTTTTACAGGTTTAAAACCAACTTCAAATTTAGGTCGTTTATATTCTTCAACTGAAAAATAAATATTTCCCGACTCGTTTCCAATCCGCATTTGTCCGGTCAATCCTCCCATTGGTGCAGTAAAACTACCACTTATCGAACCATATTCATTGGTAGTCAGTTTCAAATCGCTTACTTTTTGTCCGTTAACATCAAAAAAGCTTACGGTTGTGGATTGATCAGGTTTAATGTTTTTGATTTTTCCTTCGGTTTCCAGGACAATTCCTTTAAAATAAACTGTTTGTCCAGGACGATAAATAGCCCGATCGGTAAAAAAGAAAGTATTCAAAACCTTTTTAGGTAGTTGCTGCTCATAACCATAAATTGATGCATTTTCTGTTACTAATTTATCATCTTTAGCGATAAATTCCAGATAAATATTTTGATAATCACCTCTGCTATTCGATGCCTTGATCTCAAAATAACCTTCTTCATTACTAATAAACTCTTTCCAGAATTTGGTTTCATAAGTACGTGTTTTGTAGTTATATCCCGAAGTATAAGCTTTTATTGCAAGCGATTTTAATGGAGTTCCATCGCTTCTGTTTAGCATATAATATTCTAAAGTTCCATTTTCTTTACGTCTGTTGATATAACTGATATTTGAAATCCAGAAATTGTTGTAGGCTACAATATTATCTGCACAGCTAAAATTTTTATCAGTGGAAGCTAGCATGATATAATACCCATAAGAATTAATTGCTGGTATTCCGATTTCAATTTTATGATTTTGAAAATCTCCATCATTAGGAAGTTGTTTTTCAAAACCTAGCAGAGGAGTTAATTTTAAATATTCATTTATTACTTTTTGATTTCCGCTATTTGTTTTAATTTTTTTATCGGTATCGTAATCTATTTTTATAAGTCTGAAATATAAATGTGAAATATTTTTATAAGACAATAATGCTAAAGCTCGCTGATTGGGAAGTATAACATTATCAATTTCAATAGATAATGTTGGGAGCTTTATGTCACTCAAAACACTTTTGCATAAAACACCAAAATAACTTTTTGGAAAACTTTTTATAGCTTTTTCGCAATGTTGAATAGCGATTTTATTATCCCATTTATTGGTTTCGGAAATTAAAGGATTATATTTATTAGCGGATTCAGCATAAGTTTTAGCAAGTAGATAGTCGATTTCTGCAGATTTTTCATAAGATGCATATTGTTCTTTTAACTTTTTAAGAGCCTGAATATAAAGTTCTGTTTTGTTTGTTACTACTGATTTGTTTTTTATAAATTCTAATCTAGCCAGATCGGCATCTATCAATGCATCAGGGTCATTATCATTCAAATGGAAAGAAATTACATCCTGAAATAATTTTATTGTATAAAATTCAAGCGATAAATTGTCTTTTGCTTTGATATTTAAAGCTACGAATTGTTTCTTATCAGCGAAGTAATTCACATCTTTAATTTCAAAATAATCAGCAGGTTTGGTTAATCCCGATTCTGTATTCATCAAAAAATCAATAGCTCTGAAAGCCAGAAAATCATATAAGGTAGGACGGAGTTTTCTGCCATTTTTCCCTTTTTCAATAATTACATCAAATTCGGATAGATTTTTGGATTTAAGATTAGCTGCATCTTTGAGAGAATTAAGGTAATTATCAATTATTACAGTAAATATTTGTTTAGCATCCCAGGTTGCGATATCTTTTTGCTTAAAATTTGCAGTAATACTTCTGTTCAGTATATTATATCTGTCATTCTGATAATAA
Organism: uncultured Bacteroides sp.; assembly: GCA_964646395.1. Classification (GTDB taxonomy): domain Bacteria; phylum Bacteroidota; class Bacteroidia; order Bacteroidales; family JACABE01; genus JACABE01. Next base: position 13,601 of record CAZYEM010000049.1, on the reverse strand, counting down.
CGAAAATATAATTCTGCCAAAACAGATTGAAGAATCGCTTTTGTTGGGAATCCAGCTTTTTTTATTTCAGACTCTACTTCAGCAATATTCTTTAACATAAAATCTTCCTCAAAATCACTCTGCAATTTTAGTTTATAAAGTATCGATTTAATTAACTGAGGATTATTTCCTTCTTTCCGGGCTCGGTTATTGATTACAATTACCATATCCAAAGCAGATTTAGGCAAAGATTTCTGAATAAAATCATCCGCAATCTTCCATTCTTTTTCATAATTATTCAAAGGAAATTGATTTTGAGCTTTTAAAACACTGCATGATAATATTGTTAATATCAATGCAATAAAGGTTTTGATTTTCATATATTTCAGAATTTTGTTTGTAAAAAAACCGAAATCAAAAGTTTAATAAAAACTTCCGAATTCGATTTTCGGTCTTCAGACCAATTTTATCAAAAAGTGTACCAACTTACTTTTTCACTATTTTAACGAATTTGCTTGATTTATTATTGCTGAATTTTACAACTCCAACATTAAGAAATCTTTTAAATTTATTTGTTCAATGCCTTTATAATTTGAACCAATCATAAAATCGTTGAAAGTTATCACATATTTAGGATAATTATCTTTGATTCTTAATAAATTACCAAATTCACGATGAATGGTTGACTCATCCGTAAGTTGTAAAGTTACCTGAATATATAATTTTTTCCCATTTTTATCTGCCACAAAATCAACTTCATAATTATCAATTTTACCTACATATACCTTATAACCATAATTTATCAGATGTAGAAAAACTGCATTTTCCATTACTTTCTGAATATCTGTGAGTTGATTATACCCATTAATTGTATTTCTTAAACCCAAATCTTCGAAATAATATTTCTCGCCGACTTCAAAAATTTTAAGGCCTTCAATTTCAGAACGAACAACTTTATAAACAAAATATGCATTTGTAAGTGCTTTCAGATAATTTATGGTAAGCTGTGGCGAAATTTCTAATCGTTGTGATTTTAGAAACTTACTTATATTTCGGGCAGAAAACAGATTTCCTGTATTGTTTGCAAGATAAGTTACCAGATTCTCTAAAAATGAGATATTTCTGATGTTTTCTCTGGCTACTACATCCTTCAGTAAAATAGAAGCATAAACATTTCTAAGGTATTCAAACGGCAAATTATCATCTAGTCCAATATTTACCAGATAAGGCATGCCTCCATAAGTGAGATATTTATTAAGATTTTGCTGTGTATTTTCAAGCTTATGAAAGTCAATAAATTCTGTATAACTCAGACTATGAATATTAAATTCAATATATCTTCCTGATAAATAGGTGGCTAATTCACCTGAAAGCATTTTTGCATTACTTCCTGTGCAGAAAATATCACAATTCTGGCTTGCAAACAAACTTTTTATTGCAATCTGAAATGATTCAATCTCTTGAATTTCATCAATGAATAGAAAATTCTGAGTATCTTTTTTTATTCTAGTATTAACATAAGAAAGTAAATCCTGATAATTCCTGATTTGAAAGAATTCTTCCTGATCAGGGTTTATATAAATAATATTTGCATCTGCATATTCTTCTCTTATATAATCCATTAGCTGATAAATCAGATAACTTTTCCCTACACGGCGCTGACCTGTCAGAACTTTTATTATCTGTTTACCAACAAAAGCTTTAATCTTGTTTATATAGTATAAACGTTGAATATAATTTATTTTTGTCATGTATGTCGTACACTTTTTGCAAATATACAAAATATATCATGTATATCGTACGCTTTAGTTAAGAAATTATTTCTTTATCACTTTAACGAATTTGCTTGATTTATTATTGCTGTATTTTACAAAATACATACCTGATTCAAAATTACTTATATCAATATTGAATTTGCCTTCCTTTTGATTTTCAAGCTCAGTATGAAATAATCTTTTACCCAAAATATCAATTATTTCAATAGTAATATTTTGAAGATTGTTTTCTTTAAAATCGATAGTAATCATTTCATTAGCAGGATTTGGATAAACTTTCAACATTATCTGTTCTTCAATATTATCAATAGAAATATTATTACCTGCATAAATATGCAGATTATCGATAAATAAATTACTACCATGCCGATTTACTGATTCGATATTGAAAATTACTGTTTTGTTTCTAAGTTGAGAAATATCAACAGTTTCCAATTTCCAATCTGAAGCCTGGGAAGGTGTAAATGATGAAGAAGAAGTTGTCGTATTTAAAAGAGTTCCTTGTTTTTTATAAACATTAAAAGAATAGGTTAATCCACAATCATCAGTAGCTGTTATCTTTAAGGTGTCAGCCAATCCTGAATAATGATAAGCTAACTGGAAATTCAAGTTTACATTATTAGAATCGGGAATAATAAAAGCAGGACTTATCATCTGATCTTTCTGACTTGATAAAGGTGAATAGTTGCTAAGTTTAATATAAACGGAATGATTACTATTTGGCAAACCCGCAGTTGCGATTGTATCCCAGGTTATTGCATAGTCAGGATTAATAACTAACCATTCATTATCTTCAAGATTTCCATTTTCATAATTTTGGAAATATGGAAGTGTTTTTTCTGATTTTATTGCAAACCTCGCTACTTTGCTATTGTTAAATCTGTTATACTCAACAACATTTGAATCATTTACAATTTTTACAATTAATTCATAATTGCCTTCATTTAAAGCCGTAATTTGAGCTAAACTTACACTAATTGATTGATTTGCCTGTAAATTTCCTGTCCAGTTTTGTATTTGCTGAGTTTCATTATTTAAACGATAGTAAATCTTTGCATTATATAAAGTACTATCGCCTAAATTAGAGATAGTTATTTGGGGTGTAAACGTTTTGGTACAATAAAAAGGTAAATTAATATTGTTGATTTCTGTAACTGCAATATCATATTTCTTTGATAATGGTGGTGTTGGGATATGAGTTTGAGACAAATAATTAAAAGCTGCCATAACATCAATCATTCCTCTTCCATAAGTATTATCTTCACCTGCAACTCCCAAATCGTGAGCGGTATAATACAATGCTCTTAGAATCTCAAATCCCATAACATCAGGAAATGCTTCCTTAAGTAACAATACAGCTCCAGTAACATGAGGACCAGCCATTGAGGTGCCCGACAAGTTTGCATATTCATTCTGATTGATTGATGATCTTACATTTTCACCAGGCGCAACTACTTCAGGTTTAATTTTTAATGCACTATCCACATTGCAGATTGTAGGACCTCTGCTCGAAAAGGATGCAATAGGATATGTTGCAACATTTCCATTAACAGCTCCTACCGTAAAAGAATTAACTTCATTGAGTGTTACATGATGAGGTGACGAAATAGTTTGAGCATCAGGCCCGCTATTCCCTGCTGAAAAAACACAAGCAATCCCTCCTGCTTCCAATGCACTGAACATCTGTGATATAAAACCATTGCACAACATAGTATCCGTTGGAACATCATAACCCCATGAATTATTTATTACATCAGGAATATCATCTGTGGTTGCTGTATCTCCATCAGGATTAAAAACCCATTGAAATGCAATCAGAAAAGCACTGAGTTGCTGGGCTTCAGCTAAACTTGTAGCCACAGGATCTGTTGCTATAAAAAAGGAATTAAAAGCAACACCAATCGTATCATTATTTGCTCTATCCAATCCCATCTCGGTTCCAACAGTGTGTGTTCCATGGCTTCCAGGTTTGTCTTTTGGGATATTGGATTGATAACCAAGCCATGCCTGAGATAATGGGACATAAGATGCTAAAAAGTTATTTTTAATAGCAGGGTGATTTGGCCATACACCTGTATCGATGCTACATGCAATTCGTCCTCTTCCGGTATAACCCATGGCCCACATTGGAGGAGCATTTATGGCTGTTAAACCTGGCTCTTTTCCGCCAATCATTGCATACGATTTACTAGAACTAATCGGAGGATCTATTGGTGAAACTATTTTGCTGTTATCCAAGTCAATTAATTCTACATCTTCACTTTCGGAAAGTTTTAAAATCAATTCGGGTTTTGCTTCTACAATGAGCATATTTACTATCCAAATTGATTGTATTTCAATAGCAGTGGCTCCAATATGTTTTGAAATATCAGAAATTAATTTTTCTTGACTTTCATTTGCTTTTTTAATTAATAAATCAGCAACTAATTTTGCCCTTTCTTTTGATGGAAGATTAAGTTGTTTCATCATAAAATCGAGTGAATCAATATTTGCTTTTTCCTTTAAGAAAATATTCACCCTATAATAGTTGTTTTCAGCACCTTTTTCACTAAACGCTTTATCTAATTGTAAAGATATCTTTTTTTCCTGTGCAAAATTGAATTTTACAACAAATAAAAATAGCAGTAAAAACAGTAAAGTCTTTTTCATAAAATATGAATTATATTATTATAAATGATTGTATTATAAAAAAATACGTATTAAATTTTTATATTGTACAAAGCTATAACTTTTTACAATAAAAAGGTCAATTTATTTTTTATTTCAGATTTCAGATATGTTAACTGACTTATTAAATGAAGTTGATTATGGGATTTCTTAAACTTCAGTAATGACTGTTTTCAAGGAAAGTATATATGAAGAAATTATAAGAATTTGATTTTTTGAAATGAAGAAGAGATAAAAAATCATAGTTGATTAATGTAAATAAAGATTTTCATAATTAAAGTTCAGCAAAGAAAAAGCAATTTTTAGAAATCAAGTATAACTGATATTCAGGAATTTTCGGTTATAAATGAATAAATCAAATCCTTTTCGTCTGCATTAAACCAATGTATATTTTCATCTTTTCTGAACCAGGTTAATTGCCTTTTAGCATAACGCCTGCTATTTACTTTGATCTTTGTAATTGCCTCTTCTAAAGTAAGTTCTTTATCAAAATATGCAAACAATTCCTTATAGCCTACCGTATTTAGCGAATTTAGTTCTTTATAAGGATACAATTCTTTTGCCTCTTCCAACAAACCGTTTTCAATCATCAAATCAACCCTTTGATTAATAATTTCATACAATTTTTCACGCTGACGATGAATACCAATTTTAACAATATTAAAATGACGTGGTTTTTGTTGGTTAACCCTAAGCGAGGAGTATGGTTTCCCGGTAGTTAAACAAACTTCCAAAGCCCTCATTATACGCTTTGGATTTGCCAGATCTACCTGATTATAATATTCGGGATCGAGGATTTTTAATTGTGCCCGTAAAGCATCAATTCCTTCATTAGCAAATATTTCCTTAATTTTTTTACGCAATTCTTCTTCCGGATCGGGTAAATTGTCAATTCCTTTACAAACAGCATCAATGTATAATCCCGAACCACCAACTAATATAGCTTTATTTTGATTTTCAAAAATAGTATCGAGGCATTTTAAGGCTTCTGTTTCGTATCTTGAAACATTATAGTTTTCTGTAATGCTTAAATTACCAATAAAATGATGTTTTGCTTGGGATAATTCCAACAAGGAAGGACTGGCAACACCAATATTGAGTTCTTTGTAGAACTGTCGTGAATCAGCTGAAATAATTTCAGTATTTAATAAGCGGGCAATTTCAATGGCAACTGTTGTTTTTCCTACAGCAGTTGGACCTATAATTACAATCAGTGTCTTTGAATTTCCTGTTTCAATTACCATGATTATTTATTGTCCTTTTATTGTTAAGCTTAATTTTTCGCCCTCCTTTAACATTAGTTCCCAGGCTTCTTCGCGATTATTATGGATTATTCCATCCAGAATTGCATCTTTAATTGCATTTTTTATAATCCCGATTTCTCTTCCCGGAGTTAAACCGAAAATTTTCATAATATCCTCTCCACTAACAGGAGGCTGGAAATTACGTATTTTATCCTTTTCTTCAATTTCTTTAAGCTTCTGACGTACAATTTCAAAATTCTTGAGATATCTGGCAACTTTTACAGGATTTTTGGAAGTGATGTCAGCTTCGCAAAGCATCATTAAATCATCTGTTTCATCCCCGGCTTCAAAAAGTAAACGTCTTACTGCAGAATCTGTTACAATATCTTCAGCAAGAATAATAGGTCTTAAATGAAGTAATACAAGCTTTTCGACATATTTCATTTTTTCATTCATCGGAAGTTTTAATTTCCTGAATATTTTTGCAACCATTTTTGATCCGATAAATTCATGGGAATGAAAAGTCCAACCTATACCATTTACAAACTTTTTAGTTTGTGGCTTTGCAATATCATGTAATATGGCAGACCAACGCAACCATAGATTATCTGTATTTATCGACAAATTATCAAGAACTTCAAGTGTATGGAAAAAATTATCCTTATGTCCTTTGCCTTCAATATACTCTGCACCTTTTAGTTCAAGCATTTCAGGGAAAATCAACTTGAGCAAACCTGTTTCCAATAATAGCTTAAAACCTATAGATGGTTTGGGTGAAAGTATAAGCTTATTAAGTTCTTCAATAATTCTTTCACCTGATACAATTTCTATACGGGAAGCATTTCTTTTAATGGCTTTAAGTGTTTCAATCTCAATTGTAAAATTCAATTGCGATGCAAATCGAATGGCTCGCATCATACGAAGCGGGTCATCCGAAAAAGTAATATCAGGATCAAGTGGTGTGCGTAAAATTTTATTTTCAATATCACTAACGCCTCCAAAAGGATCGAGCAAACTACCATAATCTTCTTCATTTAAGCTTATTGCAAGTGCATTGATAGTAAAATCCCTGCGATTTTGATCGTCCTTTAAACTTCCATTTTCTACAATTGGTTTTCGCGAATTGCTGCGGTAGGATTCTTTTCGTGCTCCTACAAATTCAATTTGCCAGTTTTTACCTTTGTACTGATAATGAAACATTGCAGTTCCAAAATTCTTGAAGACGCTGACATTAATATTTTTACCTAATAGTTTTGCCGTATTTTCTGCAAGATCGATTCCACTTCCCAACACAACAATGTCAATATCAACAGAAGGACGATGCATAATAATATCACGAACATAACCTCCTATAACAAAACATTTTAATTGCTTTTGCAAGGCAGTATCTGATATAGCTTTAAAAATTGGGTGTGAAAGATGATTTTTCAAGATTGATATTTTTTGCAAAAATAAGAATTTTAGATTGAAGTTGTTTAAAACATAGTTGATAATTGAATAATCATCGGTTTAATATAAAAACATCTTTATTAGAAAATTTAAAATTCAAATATGTATTTTATTTCTGATTTTATAAATATTATTGTATTATATCGTTGATTAATAGATTTGTATATAGTTTTGATTATCAGTATATACAGCCAAAAAAGAGTCTGTTCTTTATAAAAACAGACTCTTTTTAGTTGTATAATAGTAATTAATTTTTGTCAACGATTGCTTTCAGGTCTTTCAAATTAATATTTCCTACAGCCATTTGCTGCAATTGTCCCATTATCCAATTGGTTTCATTTACTTTACTTTCAATAAATTGGATTTTAGAAAATTTCTCTTTAAGAAAAGGAATATGTTTTGCAATTTCTTCTTTCTTTAAATGTTTGAAATTAATACTGGTAAGTACAGATTCCATATCCATTTTGGGATGTTGGAAAATAACAGGAATCATTTTTTTTGCCAAACGTAAATCAAATTTATTTTTAAGAAGATAAACAAATAAATCATAAATCTTTTCGTAGGAAAATTCACGTCCTTTTTTATAATGACCTTCAATGTATTTTATATAATGACCGAAGAATGTTCCAACAAAAACTGGATTGATTTTTAAATCTTTGATAATTTTTTCTATCAATAAATACAAATTTTTCTTAAAGATATAAGTAAAAGTATCTTCAGGTATTTTCCATTCGCACAGTTGATTATAACGGTCAATCACTTCTGTCGGAAGTTTTTTGCGTAACTCAACAATATAACTTTCTTCCAGAGGAATTGGTTTTGAATCGGTATCAGGATACATACGATCAGCACCTGGAAGTACACGTTCGAATATTGTAGTACCATTTGCAAACGATTTACGGGTTTCCTGAGGAACTCCGGTAAAAGCCATTCTACAACGTTCTTCAATAGTTTCTAATGCAGTTTTTATATCAGCTTCATGTCCCCAGAAGATAATCTGAGCATCATTTTCACCAGCTTTAAATAATCTGCGGATACAATCCTGATCATCACCTGATATCAGTGCATATATTTCTTCAGAATGCGTCATATTAGGTTGTTCGATACAAGCAATAACTTTTAATCTTTCACTTATTTCATTGGCAAACATTTTGCCGGGTTGAGTAAAATAAGAAAGAATTCCTTTAAAATCAGGTAAATTAACTGCATAAATCTTCATTTTTGCGTTTTTTGCAGCTTTTATAGCATCACAAGGGAATTTTAATGCGTAGAAATCCAGTTCTTTTGCAGTTAAATTCCATTCTTTTGTATTTTTAATCCGTTTATTTAGCAAATCACGGATCTGCAGTAAAGCCCATTGACGGAAACATTCATTATGAGTAAGTTCTGGTATCCACTTGGTATGAGCAACCCCTTTTATTTCGATTCGGGTTCCTCCTTTGCAACTTACATTAACATCTTGACGACCAGCACCTATACCTGTTCTTACTTTGTTGGTACTCCTATTTAGGAAACGGATATAATTACAAGCTTCCATCACCTCATCAGGATTGACCATATCAGGATATGTAACTGTTTCAATCAAAGGCATTCCCAGTCTGTCTGTGCGGTAAATCCGAGTATGACCTATATCGGAAACTTCTCTACAGGAATCCTCTTCAATGCTTAGTTGAATCAAACGAACTTTTTTGTTTTTCAATGGAATTTCACCTTCAACTCCAATAATAGCAGTGCGTTGAAATCCTGTTGGGATGCTACCATCCAGGTATTGTTTTCGTGTAATATGCACTTCTCCAACAATGCTTAATTTTGAGAGCAATGAGATTTCAATTGCTCGTTCCAAAGCCTGACGATTAATTGGAAACGGTGGTGTATCATCCACTTCGTAAGTACAGGTTGTTTCGTTTTTTAAACGATAAACTATTTCTTTTCTGGTTCTGAACTCCATCAAAGCAGTACCATCATACTCACCCAATTCGCTTAGTGTTGGACGCATATGGCGAATTACTTCTGCATCATACTCGTTGGGTTTTTGAAAAACACCTGCCGGACAGTGGCAAAATAGTTTTTCATCGGTTAATAGTTGCTGATGTACTTCCAAACCAGACATAAAACCTATGCCATCATAAGTAGCTTGAGTTGCAAGTTTGCGCGGAACATAGCCAACCTTTTGCTTTGATTCTTCGTAGTTTTGCTTAGGATCGAATTGATTGTTCATTTCTTGAAGTTAAATGTATGAAGGTGCAAAGCTAATAATTTTACTTTTAACTGAAAAAACTATTATCAAAAATTATAAATTACAAGAATGATTTATACACAAAAAATTGAATTCGTGATTATTATAAATTCCATTTTTTTTTGTTCTTATTAAAAAAGTTTTTATTATTTTTACAAATTGGTTTTATCCCTATATTAACAAAAAATAATTGATAAAAAACCAACTTTTACATACTGAATTTTGTTTATATATAATCAATTTAGATTTATAAAACATTTTAGGAATCAAAAGATTAAAATAATTTTAATTTAAGTAAGAATAATAATAAATAAATATAAAAAATAATATGACCAACAAAAATCTTTACACTTTATTTGGTTTTCTCTTTGCATTAATTATTTCTACAAATCTGCAATCTCAAATAAAAATCAATGAAATTCAATCAGTTAACGGCAATACCATACAGGATGAAGATGGTGATTACGAAGATTGGATAGAAATAGTAAACCTTAGCACAACTTCAGACACCAATATACAGGGTTTTGGTTTAAGTGATGATCCAACTAAACCTTTTCAATGGAAATTTCCTTCACATATTTTAAGAAAAAAAACCGGAGCAGAATATGACAGAGTTTTGGTTTTCGCTTCAGGAAAAGACAGATATACTCAGGTTAATCATTGGGAAATGCTTGTAAATTATTCTGATAGCTGGAAATATCTCATAAATACTACAAGTACAAGTGCCGCTTCCAACTGGTATGCTTTTATGAATAATGGCTGGCAATCGGGAGCAGGTGGAATTGGATATGGTGATGGAGATGACGCAACATCAGCACCTTTAGGTACAATTTCCGTTTTTATGCAAAAACAATTTACCATTGCCGATACGTCCAAAATTAGTGCTATGGTTTTTAGTATTGATTATGATGATGCTTTTGTTGCTTATATAAATGGGATTGAAATAGCAAGAAAAAATATTTTAGGAACCCCACCAGCATGGAATGCAACTGCTATTAATGATTATGAAGCCAGTATGTATAATGCCGGAGGTAAACCGGAAAGTTATTTTTTCTCTAAAACCCAGTGGAAAGCATATTTACATAATGGAACTAATATACTTTCCATACAGGTTCATAATAAAACTGCAACATCTTCCGATTTATCTGCTATTCCATTTTTATTTATTTCGAACAAGGAAGCATCTTCATCATATACACCACCTCCAAGCTGGTTTCCCTATAAACCAAATTATTTCCATACAAATTTCAAAATAGAAAATCAGGGAGAAACCATTTTGCTTTCTAAACCAAGTTCAATTGGATCAGCATCTTTAGTAGATCAGGTAATTCTTGGAAATATGCAATATAATTCATCCTTTGCTCGAAGAAACGCTCAGCCAAATTCAGGAGGAGATGGTACAGGATTATTCCGAACCGTTTATCCAGCAACACCAAACCAAACTAATAATATTAGCACAGCTTATAACAGTTATACCGAAACACCTGTTATCAGTTTAGCTTCCGGATTTTACAATTCTCAGCAAACGGTTACTATTACAAAAAATTCTTCATTAACAAGTATTCGTTATACATTAAATGGAAATGTACCAAAGATAACGGATAAATTATATACTGGTCCTATTACAATTGATTCGACAAGAGTTTTAAAAGCAAGAGTATTCAGCGATAACGGATTGTTTTTCCCTGGAGGAATCGCTTCTGCCTCATATTTCATCAATTGTCCAACACTTCTGCCAATTGTTTCATTAACAATCGACTCACTTGATTTATATGATTATAATACAGGCATATATGTAGAAGGTCCTAATGCAGCATCTAGCTACCCACACAAGAATGCAAATTTCTGGCAGGATTGGGAAAAAGCAGCTCATATTGAATTTTATGACACTAATCGTGTAAAACAATTTTCAACCGATGGTTTGATAGGTATTTTTGGAAATTATACCCGTGCAAAACCACAGAAAAGTTTTGATTTTAAAGTACAGGCCTTATATGATAGTGCTGGTGTAGATTATAAATTATTCCCCGAAAGAAGTAAAACCAAATTCAAGAATTTTGTACTCAGAAATGCTGGATCCGATTGGATGGATTCTCATTTGAGAGACGAATATATGCATAGGGTAACATATAATACTGGAATTTACTCAACTTCTGCAAGAACTGTAGTTTGCTATCTGAATGGAAAGTACTGGGGTATATATCATATCAGGGAAAAGGGAGATGAAAAGTTTTTATCTGATCTTTCAGGAATTAATAAAGATAGTATAGATCAAATCCGAACATCAGGCAGCGATTATGCCGCTAATGGTACGATGACTGAATTTGATAATATGATAACTTATTTTACAAATGCTAATCTATCATCAACTGCAAATTATAACGTTGCAAAAAGCAAATGGAATGTAGATAATTTTATGACTTATTTTGCTGTGGAAATCTATAGTGGTAATGATGACTGGATTAGTTCATGGATTAATAATATAAAATTATGGAGACCCAGAGGAATTACTGATGCCAAATGGAATTATCAATTACACGATGTTGATCAAGGAACAATTTCTGATAAATTATATATAAACACCTTGGATACAGCAATTAATCCAAGTGCATCAAACAACCATTCGATGATGTTGAGGAAGTTTCTGGATAATCCTGATTTTAAAAGACAATTCATTAATAAGTTCTACGACTTATTTAATACTTGTATGCACAAAGACAGTATGTATAAAGTTTTAAATGATTTTTATACAAAATTTGAATCAGAAATACCAAGAGCATGTTCTGTGTTTCCTTTAGATCCTGGTATGGGTAATACATTTAAAACGAACGATACAGCTAAATTTTACAAAGGTATTCGCGAAATAAAGGATTTTATTGATAAAAGACAGGATAATATTAAGGCATATATTTTGAATAAATTTGGGATAACGAATCCCAATTTAGCAAAGGTAACCATTGGAGTTGCTCAACCCACATTGGGTAAAGTAAAGCTTAATTCGTTGCCACCAACCAACCAATACTGGAGCGGAACCTATTTGGCTGGAAACGCTATAGAAGCAGTTGCTATTGCAGAACCAGGTTACGTTTTTGATTATTGGGAACAGAGTTTATCTTTTCCTTTAGATAGCAATATGACGCTTATAAAAAATGTTGTAACTGGCGATACACTTATTGCTCATTTCAAAATTGCACCAAATATTGCTATAACTGAGATAAATTACAAATCTGATCCAACCCGAAATTCAGGTGAATGGATCGAACTTTATAACTATAGTCCGATAGCAATGAATATAAGTGGATGGAAAGTAAAGAAAATGTCTAATAGTCAGTCTTATACAATTCCATCCGGTACATTTATAAATCCAAATTCTTATTTGGTATTGGTTAATGATACAAATATTTTCAATTCTCAATTTCCATTAGTTTTCAACAAAAAAGGACCAACCGGTATGGTATTTAATGAAGATGGAGATGAAATACATTTAACTGATAGCAAGGACAATGTGATGATACGATTTTCCTATAGCGATACTGCAACCTGGCCGGATTGTGCAAAAGGGTATGGCCGGACATTACAAATAGTTAATTCAAATTCAAATCCAAGTATAGGAACTAACTGGACTTGCGGATGCATGGGTGGTTCTCCGGGAAGTGCTTATATTCAGCCATGTGCTGAAAAAGTAATTTTCCATGAAATTAATTACAATTCTGCTGATAATACTCCTATTGGCGATTGGGTGGAATTGTATAATAATAGTGGAGATACTGTTAATCTATCGAACTGGGTTTTTAAAGATGGGTTGGATGATCATGCTTTTGTTTTTCCGCTTAATACAAAAATAAACCCATGGGGTTATCTTGTTTTGGTTCAGGATTTAGCCCAATTTAATTCCAGATTCGGTACTTATGCTTTTATTAAAAAATTAGGTCAGTTTAACTGGGGCTTAAATGGTGATAAAGAAGCGTTAAGACTTTATAACAGCAATGGTAAAATTTATCAGTCGATGTATTATAAAGACAAAGCCCCATGGCCATTAAAAGCAAATGGTTTAGGATGGACTTTAGAACTTGTTGATGTAAATGCTAATCCAACTAGCCCTTATAGTTGGATGAATGGATGTCAATTTGGTTCACCTGGTATTGAATATTTACCACTTTGTAATTTAGCAGTAGCTGAAATAAGTAAGGATGTTAATATTAAAGTTTATCCAAATCCTGCAACTGATTATATTACAGTTGAAACTTCAGA
>CAZYEM010000048.1:0-19682 GCA_964646395.1 uncultured Bacteroides sp. | reverse complement strand
ACGAAAGTGTATCAAGATGATGAAAGACCATCTGGATATGCTATTACTTTATGATATGATTGCGGAATCCGTCATGGAAACCATGATTGATGTGTCTCGTAATCTAAATGTGAAAGAAGTGGGTGATTGCTGTATGGGACTCTTTTCCTTATTTAAGAAGTAACATTACAAATCCTACTTTACTTCTACCTTTCCCTTCATTTCTGCCTTTGCCTTTGCCTTTGCCTCTGCTTTTGCTCTTGCCTCTGCTTTTGCCTTTGCCTCTGCTTCTGCTTCGGCTTCGGCTTCTGCCTTTGCCTTCTCTTCCGCCTCTGCCTTTGCCTTCTCTTCTGCCTGCGTCTTTGCCAACGCTTGTCGTAGTGACTCCAACGTAGATGCTGGAATAACGGCTTCATTGCTCGAATCCAAAATTTCATAGTTCTCCAGACTGTTGTAAATCAAATGAAAGTATCGACGTAATTCCTCCTTAGAGCAATCTGTCATCGAATAGCACTTCATTCGCTCCCAACCATAACGATCCAATGTCGTACATAGTTGCTTGACATCACACTTATTGTCCAGCACCAAAAAATCGTTGGTAGGGTCCTCATACAAAGCATTAATCTCTTTTTTGCGCTTCTTCAATTGATCGAATCCAATGATACAGTAGATCTTATTATAATCAGGATTGACCACCTTATTACAATAGACATACTTGTAATCAGGTCCACGTTTCCAAACGGGACGACGATCCATCTCCTCATATGCGTTGAGCTCCTTCATTCGGTCATTTACCTTGTAATCCTGATAGCACTGTGGAACCAGATGATAAGGTGTCAAACGATTGATTTCAGAATTGCGAATGAGAGAAAAGTTGTTATTACCCTCATTCATATACTGAATGTATCCCAACTTATGAATGCGTGCCATCTTTGTAAAGCACGCCGTCTTCACCAGAATATGATAATCATCGCAAATGGGAAGAAATTCCGAATAGTTTCCCATTTTCATAAGTGTATCACGACGCCACATACGTGGATGATTGGGAACACTTACAATATGGGAGAGAGTGGTACTATTAATGTTAGGGGTGCTCGCCACATAAATCCACTTATCATTGTACTTCTGCATGTAGTTTCCTGAATAGCCAAGCGCGAAATGGTTCCCATAACTGAAGTTCTTACCATTTTCATAAATATTAGAGAAATCCGCATAGACAAAACCAACCTCCTCATCCTCAAAGACTTTGACAGCCTCCTCCAAAATCGTTGGCGTCAACTCATCATCGTGATCCATTTCAAGAACATACTTTCCACGGCAAAGAGAAACCACCTCATTCTTCACATTGCCAATGTTTCCGCTATTACAAGCACGTTTGTAAAGACGAATACGCTTATCTTTCAGACCCGTCTTCAAAAACGTAAAATGATCCTCCTCAGGCGAATCATCCAAAATGACCCACTCCCAATCCTTCCATGTCTGCTTCTTCAAACTGTTATACACACGAAAAATTTTATCATATGACTTATAACAAGTAGTAAACACGGAGAAAACAGAACGTGTCTGATCATTCGACCGATTAACAACATTCACGTAGCAGAAATTGACTGCACGATTGAAATCGGCAATATCGGTAATCTCCTTGTAATGAAGCCACTGAACATTCATACGATTTGGAAGCTGTGTATAGACATCACGGTGATATTCCTTTTCATCTGGTCCGAACGTAACAAACAAATGAAAATTGGGATCAAACATATTATTCAGATAAGCAGGATCAGAAGTAAAATTCAAATTACAATTGAGCTCGTCCTTTTTCTCCGTCAGCATCTTGTCAATCTCGGCATATTTCTCATACCGAAAAAATACGATATTTGGGTATTTGGACATCTCTACTATTTTCTGGCGCGTAACATTTAGGTCCTTTATTAGTATAGGACGATCTCATCTAAAGAAATGGAAAGACATAGGAATAACATGCTACGAAATCGTGAAGATTGTATCTTACGAATTGGAATCATTGGTAATGGCGACCGTGGGAAAATGATTCAACAATTACAATGTCCCTCCATTGATTTTTTAGTATATGATAGTCATCCCGAATTATGCGTACCTCTTGAAACGACAGTAGAAGAGATGGAACAATGCGATTTAATATTTCATTGCCTTCCTGTCCCTATGGATCATAACGCATGTAGTCATACTACCCTATTATCCGATTCCATTTTATCATTAAAAAATCCCTATCAAATCATCTATGCTTCCACCCCTATTGGATTTTCGGAGTCGATGGGATGTTGTGTGATGCCAGAATGGATAACGAATCCGATATGGGAAGATGAGTTTACAATACCCTATTGGATCATAGGTCTACCTTCCTCTGGGAACACAGAAGAATGTAAAAAAAGGATAACAACACTCTTTACAACGTGTCATACAGAAGGTTCGATTTCTTATTCTGCAATTCATTGGCTCACCTCTACCGAAGCAGAGTGGTTAGTGATGGCAAAGAATGCCTTTCTCACCGCACATACAGGAATCAGTCATGAATTGTACGATATCGCCACAACCAAAGGAATCCAACAGGAACGCGTAAAAGCCATTATTTCATTGGACCCCCTCCTTTGCACTCTTTTTAGTGATTGTTTTCCAAAAAAGATGTATACTGTTTATGATCAAGCGGCTCACATCGATTCTCATTATTTTCAAGCAGGTCAGTTATATAAGACCGTTGATAACATTCCATTATTAACAACTGATAAGAAAATATCATTGGTGATCGCATCAAAAAATGATAAAATGACAGAGGATGTGTGCCGAAATTTAATAAGAAAAGACAATCTCGTGATTCTCTTTTCTAATACGCCAACGATGATACTTGATGCGGATGGAAATGTTTTACCACATGTCCTATCAAAAACAGGTAGCTTTTGTCAGAAACAGTTCTTTCCAAAATTGGATTATATTTGGGATTTTTCAAAGATGGATGCGGATGATGTAACGGATGCAACATCCTATACAGCATACTCTCATTCACTGATCGAAACGATGAATAAATTAGAATTAGTACGATTACACAACTGTTCCTTGACCTTTCTATCTGATCATGATAAACATGATGAACTTATTCATACCTTTATCAAGGAATATCCTCAACATCGAGATAGAGTAGAAATCATTCATGTCTTATTTGATAAAAGCGAACGGAGTAACTATGTATTACAAGCATAATCGTACCATTTCCTTCACTTCGACAATGCTAGGAATGGGAATCATCGACTCACACTCCCAAAAGAAACGTTTTCCCACTGAATCAAATGAAAACTGGGTAGGATATAAATGTGGTGCGATCCATGGCAACTGTTTCTCTTTAGAAGGGGGGATCAAATTCCAGCTTTCCAATGGAAGCACCAACGCCAATTGCTCCACGGGACGAATATCATTTGCAGTTACATACACCGTCCCAGGAAAAGAAGGCAACGGATTCACTATTAGAAAATCGCGAATCCATTCCCACAGAGGAGGTACAGAGGACGGATAAAACCAGTTGAAACAAACATCTTTATCTCTTCCTACATAGTATGACCAAATCCACTGAATTCCATACAGATATTCCTTACACGCCTCCTGCTTTCCCCACTTATCATAAGTGTGTCCAAGGAAGGAGGACATGTATTTCTGTTGCCACTGGGGAGCCAATTGGCGTCCTTCCATTAAAAGGGATTCTTCCACGTGGTGAAGTGGCCAGTTGTTTTCTCCAAGCTGTAATAAATCGCCAGTATGATAGGCGAGCGATTGTTTTTTACTGATGTATTTCTGAATACGAATGGCTTCTGTTCCAGCCAATTGAGTAAAGAGGGCACAGAGACCTTTTACGTTAATGTCATGAGATTCAGGACAAATCAGATATTCACTTTGTTCCATGAGAGAATGAAGGATGGAAAGAAGTTCGGCATGTCCATCTTCGCGGATTTTTAGTCCAAGAGAACTGGGTAGGAAATCATTTCCTAAGATGGACATGGCGAAACAATATTGTAAGATGAATGTCTGTTTGTCCAAGGGATAGGCGGAGGACAACCATTCAGAGAGAGCGTGAATAGAGAACCATTCAAAGCAGGCGCTGCCATCTTGATAGACAATGGCACCCTCCTGCATTTCTTCACGAAAAAGCCATACCTTGTCAATAGAAGGACAGGTTGCGTGTCCGAGAAGTGACAGAACTACCAAGTCTGCATCCAGTCCATAGACTGCCATGTTCCCTTGATAGGTACCGGTTCGCCACTGTGCCATGATTTTGTGTTCTCCTTCACCAGGTTCATCACTGGAGCTGAATCGCCAGGCGCCATGTCCTTCCTCTTTCATCATTCGCTCCAGACGAATGCGAAGCTTTTTCATAAAAACAGTTCCAGGAGTAATGGCGTTGGTGTCCCATTTACTACGAGTTTCGGTAGAATGATTACTAAGCCATACGGATTTAAATCGGCGAAGTCGTTGTTGACGCATTTTTGCCATGGGAACGACACCATCAATGGCAAGATACACGCCAACAGCAGGTTGAACTTGGCGAATCACATGGAGAGCATATCGTACAATTCTCTCCATGAAGTCTGCTTCCCATGATTCTTGTTCCGTGATACCAGGATAGACAGGCATATCTTTTTGGTAGAGGCAATGATAAATCAGACAGTTAAAATCCATAAAAAGCCAATCTACGATTTCCTCTGGATGACGTCTCAGAACGAGTCCTTGGACTGTATCAATGAGTTTTTTATAATAAGATGGAATCCCCATGTTTCTCTTTAGTAAAAGAATGAGCCGATGCTTTATATTTGATTGGAATAGAGATGTCGAATAGACCCACAAAAGGAGCAGAAGAGCCGTCCTCGATCATGAATTTTTTAACGAATACAATAATTTCACCCATTGTTGAACTGTATTCATTAATACCTGATTCGATCTTATTTGGATCATTGCTTCTTTATGTGATTACACAAAATCTATCCTATGGAATCTTTTCGCTCTTTATTTTTGAAACGATTTTATCTCACCGATTTTTGTCATGGATCATGATACAAACATTCGGTCCTCAACCCCGGTCTGCAGATCCCAATATTAAATGTCGTGCAGGATTTAAAACACCACAACTGGATGTAAAACGCATGTTTATGCATAACCAATATCCCTCTTACGCTATTTATTCATTGACATCTATTGGCACCTATTTAGGATTATCTACCTATCAATTCTCCAATACATTTGAGGCAATGGGATCCGAGTGGTCAGGACGTAGTATGACCGCCTATATTTTTATTGGAGCAGTCCTTCTAACCTTTATCTTGGCACGCATGTACGCATGTGAAGAAGGCTTTTCTGAAATGGCAATCGCATTTATTTTTGCCATTGCCTTAGGATCTGCTTTTTTTAAATTAAATGTTCTACTATTTGGTGAAGAAGCTGTAAATTTTCTAGGATTGCCCTATTTATCAGAGAAAGCAGCCGATGGTACCCCCATTTATGTCTGCTCCGCCGATCCATCCAGTGGAAATAAATAAATCATAAATAGGTTAGAATGCAGGACACATTAAGAGGAATTATATCAGACCTCCATGTCTTTCTGTACGGAGGAATTCGAAGTCTACCCTTTACACTTGGTGGAACCATGTTAATCCTCGGATTATTTACTTCCAATTACGCGATTCTTTTCTTTCTCATCGGTTTTCTGTTTGCTGCTCCCTTAGCCACATGGGTTATTAATCGGATTCTTCCTATCATATGGAATGCTGGATGGTATATTGTATATTACATCTCACTCATGTTTGGTAAGGGTATACAACAACCAGGAGAATGGTTAGAAATGGCTTATTTTAAGACACAACTAGGAGATGTGTGTAAATTGGTGATACCTTATTTGGCAACAAACGACGGAGCAGAAGTGGTGATTTCATCGGAATGGATGGCAATGGTTTCTTTTTTTATTGGATATGTGATTTGCAATGCCCTACAATTGTATAACATAGATATGTCAAATTCCGCATCAATTAATTCAGCCAATGCTGCTGATACAGAAATGAAAGTAAAGAAACGTAAGGGACAAGCAATGGTTGCCCTCATTTCTATTATTATATTTGCCCTGATCGTTCTATACTTTCGAATGACGGAGGGATGCGAAAGAGCGATTGGAATTCTTCTTACCGCAGCAGGATTTGGTACAGCAGGATATTACTGGTATGATTTATTGAGCATGGTTGGGCAAGGTCGTCTATCAGATATTTTCGGTATCGCCAATCGTCTTCTTGCGCCAAGTGCGATAAAGAATGGACCTATTGCTTGTGTACCGATTCCTTCTTCTTAGAAAAAATCATAAAATCGTTTGAGCTCTTCCAGAATGCGCATGGTTCGCTGCATGTCGATACGTTCTACCCATTTTAAACGAATCGCTGCCACCATTTGACTCCGCACGATAGCAACATGACGTGTAAAATGAAAAGGCTGACTATAATGTTCCTCCGTATGTTCTATTGTAAATACATTCTCTTTTCCCGTTTTTTCATTAACAAGCTGGTGAAGTTCGTATAACCAGTGACGCATCGTATCTTTGTTCCATTGTGGCATGGGATGAGTAGAAAAATAGTCTGTGTAATGCTTTTTACACTGAGGGCAAGGAAGAGAATATCGTAGGCTACTTAGGAGTGTGCTCCAGATGCGCAATTCTTCGCCTGGTAGACGACTCAATGATTTGGAACCGATTCGTTCCGCAGAGGAATGAAGAATGGTCCAGAGCTCAGGACCCCATATTGAATTTTGAGGGGTTTCCATAATACTTAACTTATTTACCAGACAAGATAATTTAAGTACTATGATTTTAAAAAGAGGAGTCAGTAGAATGGCGTCCAAGAAGCAAGAAACGGTGGTGGTTCAAGAATATCCAAAAAAAATGGCACATGTCCAGGCACAACCCCATACCCATTTTCGCCTTACACAGAAGTCCGACAGAAAGAAATTACTTCAGATCATTGATAATATTTCAGATGTTGTAGGACCCATCGTGGCATCCTATGATTATGGACGGAAACACAATACTGATATCATCATACGAAGACGCGGCTCAAAAGCCGAACCCATCGGTAAAATTCATTTGCTACTATTTGATAAACCAAATCGATACGATCACAATAAATACTACATTAAATTACATTTCTTCCAATTTGAAAATGACGCCCTCTTTGATAAAGTAAAAACGCATGTCACTTCTTTTTTTAATTCCTTACCTAATACTTCCGAATCTTATCTAGGAAATAGTACACGAAGAAATGAAAGTGCAAATCGAAATCAACGTAGAACCATTAAAAATAGTCTTACCTTATACGATAAACCTGTGAAAATTGAAGAACCTAGAAATGAAA
The DNA here is from genome assembly GCA_964646395.1 of uncultured Bacteroides sp. GTDB lineage: Bacteria > Bacteroidota > Bacteroidia > Bacteroidales > JACABE01 > JACABE01. The sequence continues at coordinate 12,300 of CAZYEM010000048.1, read as the reverse complement.
TAAAATCGTAGAAAATGACGCTTGAATACAAAGTTCCACGAATTTTATGGGAGAATTTGGAGTCGGTCTTACTTGCTCAGTCTAAACGGTACATTGGAGAAATTGCAAAGCGGCTTGGTGTCCCCGAGAAGGAGCTACAAAAGCGTGTTCTTCCTTCTACTGATTCCCTCAAAGTGATCATTCAAGATTCACAAGCAGAAACCAATCAATGTAAGGCGTATGTTCAGCATGGAGAAATTACATCCTTTTGTAGAAAATCGGTAGCGTATCATTCAGAATATTGCTCTGTCCATCGTCAACAGCGAATGACAATCATTCCTGGCACAACGCCAACGGTTCTACAAAAAATGAAAGAGCGTAATACGATGGAGCCCCTTTGGATCAAACAGCATCTTCTTGTGAATGCGAAAGGTCATATTACAGGTGTCATTCAGCATAATGAAAGACGTATCAAATTATTTGTTTTACCTGCTTAAAAACAAAATGTGAATATTCTATTAAGCAGTCCATTGTTAAATGGAACAAAATGAACTATATTGGCAAGATTGGGATGAATCATCTGATGAAGAAAAACAAGAAAATGAAGAAAAACAAGAAAATGAGGCGAATCATGTGATTATTCCATTGTCCTATTCTATTATTCAAGCGCTACTAGGATCTCCTACCTTTCAAACAGGAAATGTACTTTTGCCAAATGCATCTGATACGGAGGACTCAGAGGATGAGCAGCGTCCACTTCGTCGAAGATGTCCATTTGAAGAGAATCAACCTTCTAAATATGTGCGATGGAAAGAAGAATCCTACTATTTTAAATTGACATCAGGTGAAGAATTTTATTATACAGAGAGTGATGTGAAGCCTACTTTACTAAATGAAATCATAGAGCCGAATCCAATTGTACGAATTATTATCGGAAATCTTCCTCGATCCATCAAGGAACGATTGATCTATTTATCAAAATTTCGCTATGAGGAAGAACCAGAAGAAGTGACCGATGTTGAAGATGAGGAGGACGACATACCGTTGAAACCGAGACAATTTGACAATGTGTGCGAACAAGTCTTTTCCGCCTACATCAAAGAAATGAAATTGCGCACTATTTTTCGTAATGTACTGGCACGTTGGAGAGTCTATCGATTACATAAAAAGAAAGAAGATGTGGATCCGATTACATTATGCCCCCCTGAAAAAATAGTTACGATTTATGAACCAAAAAAGAAATATACCTTTGATGCAAAATCACTTGCTACATGGATTGAATCTAAATTACATTATCATGAATATGGATTCGCCCTGCCCATGTTTCCTCGAAATCCCTGGACCAATCTTGATTTTACCTATTGCCAAATGATTTCTATCTATTATCAACTGAGGGCGCATGGAGAATTACGATGGGGATTAACCACATTACGCACCCATGATTTTAATAAGAAATCATGGCAACTCTATCATAAATCGGCACTTACTATGAAGGCAATACGAAATAATTTATTTTTATTGGATACCCATGATGCCTGGGACATACTAGAGGATTTTATTCAAGCCAAGATGGATGAGTTACGAGTACGAACCAATCCTTACATTACAAATGCCTACCGCCTGGCAATGCGTCATGCTCCCTCTCATTGGTACATGGAAAAATGGAAAGCGGTTACGTTTATGTATTTAGAGGCAGAACATTTTGGACAAAATAAGAATAACGCCATCAATATGACGTGTGCCGCATTATTTAAAAAACAGGAACTCTTTTTGAAGGAAATGATTCAGAAAGGGATTATTTAAATCATAAATTTGAATCATACCCTATTCTTTTTATTACGTTAATCATAAAAAGAAATGGGTAATTGTATTTCATCTGTAGGATTACATGCAGCGAAGGTATCACCCGAATCCACCCTTTCAAGCCGTTTTCAATCTGCCTTTCTATCATGCAATCAATATTGTGTGAGTTTGTCTGTCTCTACTACCGATGAAGTTCATGAGACAAAAGACGTGTACAGTCATCATACCGATGATCTCTCCATCACAACTATTAAAACAGTTATCATCGAAAATGTGTATCAGAATTGTATGTATGAAAATACACCAGTATACACTTATGAACATATGAGAAAAATGATCAAGGTGTTACGTGTTGTCGATGGAGATACAGTGGACATTGCTTTAGAGGAGGAAACAGGAAAAATCTTTAGACATCGGGTTCGTCTCTATGGCATTGATACTCCAGAGAAGCGCCCATCCGCATCAGATCCAGAACGTGATAAGGAAATCGCAGCGTCCAAGCGAGCCTCTGAAGCATTGATGGATAAGCTAAAGGAAAATGATTATCTAGTTATCGCGCTCTTTCACAAATCTGATAAGTATGGACGTCTTCTTTGTACCTTTTATGATAAGCAAGGTGATGATATCAATCAATGGATGGTCAAATCAGGATTTGCCTATGAATATTTTGGAAAAACCAAGAAAGCGTTTCGTGAGGCAAGTGAGAAGCAAGCCATCGTTGTAGCGGAATGCGATAATGATTATTTTGAGACACCTCGCAAAGAAGCGGAAACTGCGGAAGCCGATGATTTTGAAGAAATTGAGAAAATGTCATAAATGGTGTGGATGAGAAGAATACATGGTATCAGACGGATGCTTTTGCGCAATATATTGAAACAATACAGTAGGAATTTCCTGAGGCATAATCATTTCCTTATTTTTTTTCCAAAAATGATGAATGATCAAAGAAGGCTGTTTATGCTGAAACATAACATAATCAAATTGTTCACGATAACGAATGGTAGAATTTTCTATTGTAATGATGGAGGAAGCATGAATGTAAGGGATCGTAAAGTCTACTCCCCTATTTTTTGTAAATCGAATGAATCCTATCCACTTTTGTACAGCAAAACACTCTTCATAATTCATATGTTTCATAAAAATCTTTTTATAAGATGGATGACACCGTGTCAATGTTCCGAGCATAGTAGGTATCATTTGATAAAAGAATCATGAGCATACTTTAGATGAGTCACACACGAAAGAAAACAAATGTGAGGGGTGTTGCTGTTTTTAAAGAAAACGGTATTCAAGGTGAAGTCGTATTATCCAATAGAAAACAAGGCGTTTATCTTGTCGCTGTCTTTACCAAACTTCCTCCTGGACCTCATGGATTTCACATTCACAAGGCAGGCGATCTTCGAGGCGAAGGCTGTATGGGACTCTGCGAACACTATGATATCGGTCATCATTGTCATGGAGGAGCCCCTACTTCAAAAAAAGAACGTCATACAGGTGATTTAGGAAATATCGGGATGAAAACAGGTGCCCGACGCGTTCGAAAAACATACTATATCAGAGGTACATCGGTTGCGGATCTACTAGGACGTTCCATCATTGTTCATGAAGATAAAGATGACTTAGGTCAAGGAGGATTTGAAGATAGTAAAATAACAGGACATAGTGGAAAGCGAATGGGTTGTGCTATTATTGGGCGTACGTTTAGAAAAAAATAATAGTATGGTAGAGATGTCCGCTATTACACCCATTATTCATTGGATGTCTATCATCCTTCCTTTTTCTAATGAAATTGCAATTACATTAACACATTCAGGCATTCCGCTCTTTAAGAAATTATATCGAAGTTGCATTGACACTTTCTCTATCAGTGATAATGCTATTCGAAAGAAAGTAGAGAATCAACTGTGTAACTTACATGATAGTTATCATAAGATTTTCTTTGATACCATCGCGTATTTTGGCATCATGTTGAACATTTGTAAAAATGCCATCCAATATGGATATGTGACCGGCATTTTTTCAGGTCTTAATTTGGTAATATGGTCTATGCTTCTTACTAATATGTTTTTGGGACCTGCCATTCATTACGTATCCCATCTCTTTCATGTAAAATCACCGATCATGTATATTATTGTAGGAATTTCATTGATTGCACTTCTTATCGTTATTACACATTATACAGAAGTATGGGTTCAACATATCACACAAAAGGTTGTGGTTGATATTGATCTTGATAAGATCTAATGATGAATCGTTTGTGAACAGGTTCTAGTCTTTTTTTATCATATGTTTCGATGATACATGGCACATAAACACTGCATAATAATCCGTCCCATCCTATTCTTTTTTCTAGTTGTTTCTGAACAAGATCCCGTGTATTCCATGCGAGCCTAGACCATTTTGAGAAAGTAGACCGTGAATATTTGAATAAGGTAACTACTTCTGTTGGTCCGAGTACTCCGTCGCCGTGAGAAATGGCTTTCTCTGCTTTAGTCCATTCATCAGGGATGTCATCTGGAAAATATCGATCATAAAATTCCTCCAGATCATCATCGGAATTCCATTGAATACGATTTTTTATAATCGTACCATATTCGGCAATCGCTTCTTCCCAAAAGGGACAACCTATCAGGAATGGTTCCAACTGGTTTAATTCCCGCACATTCGTGTGAGACCAGTGCTGTCTACCCCTTTCTGTCACACCATAGAGACAAGCGGTTGGAATGGTATAGATGCGTCGTTTCTTTCTACCGACACATGTATCCCATCGCACTAATGCATCTTTCTGTGATGGCAATAGTTCTGACGGTAATTCTTTGAGACTTTTTTGATATTGATCCAATGATAAGCAACATGATAAAACGGCTACACATTGCACAATGATATCATATTCGGGACTACGGTAACCCAATAAATGTTCATAGTTTCGTAATATATCTAATATGGATACTGGATAACGGTGAGCGACATAGGATTCTAGAACAGACCATACACGTTCATCCTCCCATTGTTGAGCCATCCACCAGGCGCTTTGTGCTTTTCCTTGATACAGGGCGCGAATGAAGTACAGTTCTTCAGCATCGATGTCCATTGAAATCCAGGGTGGAGTTTTGGGGGTGACACGATCACCCTGAAAGAGAGGATCGGAAGATAAGGCAAGGATATTCCATAAGGAATGGTCTTGTTGTTGGTAGGGGATGGTGCTGAGATGGAAAGCGGAGAGAAGGATGTCATCGGATGTGAGGGTATCAGAACGAAGAGTGGACCAGGCATGTTGTAACCAGGAGAGATGAAAGGGACCTTTGTGCCATAGCCATGCTTCAAATAGGGTGGAAATGGTTTCACCGATGTGTCCGCTGAGAATTAGTTCTTGACACCAGAAGAGGGTTTCTAAAGAGTCATTACGACGACTGGAATAGGTGAGGGCGGCATGAACTTCATCGAGGGAATAGAAATGACGAGACAGTGGCATGGTATCAATTACTATATGATTGTTTTATATCATCAAATTTAATCGGTATGGGAAAAGAGTTAAAAGAGTATTCGTATGATAAGAGAGAGAAAGATGGCGCAAGGTGTTCATCCAATGGATACGGTAGAGGACGCAACTGAGATTTTGCCCAATTTATGGCTCGGTAATGTACGTGCTTCTATGGATGAGGATTTCATTAGAAGAAAGAACATTCAGGTCGTTTTTAATTGTACGAAGAACTTAGCATTTTGTCATATCATTCCTACGAAATATAGAGTTCCTGTGGATGATAATTTGGAGGAGGATGAAATCCGAAACATGGAACTGTGGTCCGCCGAAATTACGTTTAAAATGATGGCAGAGTACATGTCTGGAAAGCCGATTTTGGTTCATTGTATGGCAGGCATGCAGCGTTCTGCTGCATCAATGGCAATGATGTTGATCGCATACAAAAGGATTCATGCACAAGAGGCTATGAAGATCATTAAGGATCGACGCAGTATTGCTTTTCATCCAGGAGCCAATTTTGGGCGTTCCATTCAGCATTTTGATAGACAATTTCATGGAGAAATTTTGCCACGTATGAATCAATTACAATCCACCAAAAAAGAATAAAAGAAGACCAAGCAGAGACAACGTAGAGACAACGCATAGACAACGTAGAGACAACGCATAGACAACGTAGAGAATGAACATTTCACCCACCCTATCGGTCATTTATAGTGAACTAGTACTGTCACTATATCCAATACTGATTAAAGTGGTTAATACCAATCTTTATACACAGATTCTTGCACGATTTCTTGTTTTTCCCCTTCTTGCGATCATTGGTGGAACATGGTACAACCATACCTTGTGGGGAAATACAGGTGAAATGATGATAGGTATTCTTATGAATCTCGTGAATATGGTTCATGTTGGAGTAAGCTATGTCGCATTTAAGGATTTGCCTGCTGGAACAGCGATCTCACTATTTTATATGTATCCTATTTTTAATGTCATTGCTGGTGCTCTATTATTTGGAGAATCTATTTCCTTTCTTTCCGTCCTGTTTATCATAGTCGCCTTTATAGGGACTTATCTGATTGCGACATCGCATGAAGAGAAGAAAAAAGAGGAAACGTACCATTCAGGTGTCATCATGGGTATTCTTGCGGCGGTCACCGAAACACTCATTTTTATTTATGTTCGGTCACAGGCACAAACCTCACCCTTTTATACAGTAACTCATTTGTATCCATTTGGTTTCCTAGCACTTATGGTCTATGGTCTATTTCATACCAATATTGTAGATACATCCTCTGTTCATTGGGCGCAGCTGATTGGATTTAATGCGTTATTAGGATTTACAGGATACATCGCACGATTTTATGGAATGTCTAATGTTCCAACGATTGTTTTTTCACTACTTTCTTTTATTGGAGTGATGGGAGGCTATGCATGGGGAACGCTATTTACGAATGACAAGCCGACGATGAAGGCGATCATTGGTGGAGTATGCATTGCTGGATCCATTGCGGCGATGCGCTATTTTGAAATAGCATAATACACGATTTAAATGATAAGAGACATAGATATGTCAATGCCTCGTAGAATATCACAAAAAATGGGAGATATGGTAGATATGTTATCTAATGCTACTGTTCCAACACAGATGATTCGTCCTCCATCGGATACCGATACCGATATTGATATGGGGCGTAATGAAATCGTACACAGCGACCGTCCTATTCAGCATTATGAACCATATACCAGTTGGTTATGCTGTACCACATACAAGGATAGAAGCTATTTTCAAAATGCGATGGAGCATATTGATTTATCACCGATACAGAAGGAAATCATACAGTCACGGTATCTCCATATTTTGGAGAATTTCCAGAAACGAACCCGAAATCATTCGATTTTATTTTTCATTGGTCATTTTATTGTCACGGTGGGTTCACTCTTTGTTCCTGCGCTTCTATCCGTTCAGAATTCTGGTAGTAATTATACCTTTAATATTACCAATTTTACGGTACAGATTTATTGGGCAACATTTATTATTTCACTTATGGTAACGATATCTAATGGCATTTTAACGCTATTTAAGGTGGATAAGAAGTACTATTTTTTGAATACGACATTAGAGAGGTTGAGAAGTGAGGGATGGCAATATTTTGGGTTGACGGGACGCTATTCGGGTCATTTGATTGGAAATCGTCAGCCGACGCATCAAAATCAATTTGTCTATTTTACGCATTACATTGAAAAGATTAAAATGAAGCAGGTAGAAGAGGAATATTATAAGACGGATGAGAAGACGGCACAGGTTCCTAATGGAAATCACAATACGACAGGAAGTCCAACGGAATTGTATCCACGATCTCCTGAGCAAGCCCTTACGACGCAACAAATACCAGAGCCAGTGAAATATGCTGTAAATTCTATTATTAAATCGCAGAAAATCATCGAACCGAATACAGAACCTTCTGATGATGGGCAAAATACATTGGTGGATAATGAGTCATTGACAGCAAATGTATTATATAAATCACCAAATTCACCCTTAGGATCTCCTGTCTAAAAGAATAACGATTCTATCCACAACATAATAAAGACAGATAATAGAATGGGGAAGACAAAGAAGTCCGCCCCGCGATGTCAATGTGAAACATCTTGTAACAAACCACCCATAGAAGGTTCACCCTTTTGTAAGGCACATCAAGAGAGTTGTAGTAGAAAATCACCGTTATCAGGATATGAACCTGATTATAACCCGAGTGAGTATAATAAGAATTTGGGTATTAAGGAAGCACAGAATTGTTTCGCGTATGCGTTTCATCAAACGGATCTTCCTGTCGATTGTACTAAGAAATCATGTTCTGCGCCGTTTCATCAACCCGGTACAAGGAGTGGTTATCCACGGTGGTCAGATGTGAATGGAAAGCGATGTCCTGATTTAATAGGACGATTATTGGGCGATGTTCCATCCATACGAATGGCATCCTTTACAAAGAAATGTCCTAAAAAAATGACAAAAGCAGCTGTGGTAACCGATGAAAATGAAGATTATCATTTTTATCGACAGGATTCCAATGGATTTTGGTCTCATAAACCAGGTAGCACGGATGTAACCAATCAAGATGCATTTGGGAGATTTATTTATGATCCTCAGTTGGCGTCACGAAAATATGACAAATCATCATTGGATTATCGAAATTTCTGTGGCTATTTTTGTCTTCCCTCTAGAAAAAGGATTAAAATACAACGTGCGGGACGAAGAAAGAACACACGAAAAAAACGATCACTTCGTAAGTAAATATCGTGCATATGGAAAAAGTTGTCGTAATGCGATTTGTGTAATAGGATCAAATGTTAGAAAGAGAGTATCCAACCATATACAAATCTCTTTTTGTTTTTTAAGTGCCGCATGAAGATAACTTTTTTGAAAGACATAATCCCACGCAATAGGAGTATCCCAATCAATCTCATTATGATATTCGTTCCATAAATGTTGAAGACTTTCTACATTGCCTTGATTGATAAAAGGCTTTACTTCGATAAGGATTTGATCTTCTATTCTCATTTTCTACTTTATAGGATGATATATAAAGTATAATATGATAACACCAATTACATAAGGTTTTTTTTGTCACAGTCGATTCGTAGGCTGGACGTTCTACCATATCTTCCGCAACATGTACAACAATGGTAGAACCACTTGTTTTACACCAGGCAGGGACAATACCATTGAAGATTTAAAACCACACACTTGAAGCATTTTTATATTTTTCGTTTATAGATTTTTAGCATAATTATAATTGATTGGACAGTGTTCAATTTCTTGTTTGGTTTTTTTGGTTATTATAATTGTGTTGCGCGTAAATGTAATTGTACTTATATTTTTGCGGTTTTCATTCGATATTCTACTAGATATTATATCGTTTTGGATACCCTTATTTTCTTCTGTCAAAAAGAGTGCGTTAATATCATCGACAATTAATTTAAAGATCTCAATGATTGACTTTGGATGCTTAAAACCATATTGTGTTTTATACGAATATAAAGAATTTTTACTCCAATAAGAGGTTTCTATATCTTCTATAATATATGTTCCACCTGGAAGTAAAATATGAAACATCTTGTCGAATGTAAGAAGTTGATGTTCGGGAATATGAGATCCATCATCTATTATTAAAAAAAGAGGATGATTCATTATCCTTATAGAGTTGTCGATTTGTACAGGATCGCTCTGGTCTGCTTTTATAATTTTATATCGTTCTGACTCCTCAGAAACATTTATATCAATACCATAAATAAACGCATTGGGAAAATATTTCAACCATAACTCTAAAGAATATTTACTTTCAACTCCGATTTCAAGCATTGCACAATTTTTAATTGTTTTATAGTGTTGTATAAATTTTGGGTAAAAGTTATAATAGTGGTGGTGCCAAAATTTATCTGATTTACAATCGATGCCGATCAAGAAAAATTCCGCATTTCTACTATTACCTGGAAATTCAACCTCATCTATTTGTACTTGTGCAATTTCAACTCTTGGCTCCATATATTATGCTACGTGGAGGAGTCTTTAAGTTAATTTTCCACAAATACAACTAGAGTTGAAAAGGAAATACTACAAAATTCAAGGAATATATTCAAAAGAAGAATGCAATGAATGGTTTGTTATTTCCATTTTATGAAAAATATATTTTCAGGAAACATGCCTTATAATTTTACCGAAAGGTGTTGGTTTAAATCTTCAAGGGTGTAAATGGGTTACTGATTCGTTACGAATGTTCTGATAGGAGTTTGTCATTCCATTTATCACGGTGTTCATCTACTATCATTGAATGTTTCCTGTGCCGACTTTATCCATCCATGCCTTTGCATACTTGCGAATGATAAAATGTTTCGGTTGTAAATAATATAATGCTTGGACGCAATCTACACGCTGAATAGGATTTACAGCACACATACGACGAAGTAAGGGAAACAGTTGCGCTTTATGTTTCATGATTGTGGGAGCAAATCCTGACCAAAGAGAAAAGGTTGTTAGTAATTCAACAATGATTACACCAATCGACCAGCTGTCAATCGTTCTCCAATAGGTGTTAAACCATAATAAAGTATCACCGGATAGCATTGATTTACTGGTAGATGTAAATTGATCAAGGCTTTGTACCATGGTTTCATAGGACATACCGAGTAGGGAACGTAATTTTTTGATAATGGGCTTTTTGAGAAGAATGGAACGAATGACTTTACTGCGTTTGTATCCAAGTGAAATCGCATTTACTAATGTGGCATCGGGTGATTCTTGTGGAAGCATGACATTATGACTATGTGCTAATTCATCTTCCGTGACATTTTCTTTGATAATGGATAAATTAAAATCAATGATGCGAGGAATGGTTTCATTGTCTACCAATACATTTCCTTGATGAAGGTCACGATGAACAATACCGAAAAGAGAAAGAAGCGCTCCCGCACTAATCAAATGGGTAAAAAAATTCATCATATCAAAAGAATCAACTTGAAAGCGGTAATTATGTAACGGTGAGCCACCATAGGTCATAGATAAAATCCGAAAAGCAGATAATGGTTTAGAGCCCATCACTTCACATTTGGAAATGTCTTCATCGGTTTGTTTGAGACTAGGTTCACATATGGAAGTGGCTACCGCAAAATAATTCTTTCATAGGGGAATACCACGTATGATGGATGTGATGGAATATTCTAATTCAGCCGATTCCGTACTAATAATCTTACTGAGAAGTGGTGTTTTCGATATGGGTTGATCTTTTTTATTCTTACATCGTAAGGATGGTGTAAAGATACAACCATACATCCCTTCATCCATTAAATGACCACCTGATGTTATCATTCCTAGCACATCGCCAGATTCTTTTTATTTCTCCTAACACATGCGATTAGAGAGATATATAAAATAAAGATACAGTAGTATGTATCGGATATTGCTGTGGTTTGGATTAATCCTTCTGATAGCAATATCGATCATGGAATTATGGTTTCCTAAATTGATAAATGAAGGATTTGCAGATCTTATCTCCGTCGGAGAACATGCCATGACTGCAAAATGGATGCCAACGAGAGGTGATGTAGGTCCCAATCCTACGGATGAACAAGCAGGATACATTCGTGATATACGATATGTTGCCACATATACAGATGTTCAGCGAATTGGTCTCAACCATGATTTTTGCCGAATGGTACAAGTAAAAGGAAAACCCGATGATGAATTTTTTGCCTGCGCACTTGGTGGAACAGAAGGTCTTTCTAGTGTAAAATATCGCACTCCTTCTACCCTAAACGGATTTCAACTATCACGCGATGATTACATGAAAGATGTATTTGATGAAGGTCGCTATGGATATTGTCGTATTTTGAAAACAGGACAAGGGCAATTCGAAGCTCAATGTAATCCAGCAGGAGATACTTCCTTTAAAGAGTCTCTTGTAGTCGATTCTAATCCACCCGATGACATTAAAATATTACTGTCGTTTTATGAAGGAATTGTTTTTTGGTTACGATTACGCGATGATATGTTAGATTATGCAAAGAATCTGATTGTCATGAAAGCAGGAGACATTTATATTGAAGAGGCTCCTCCTAACCCACCTGTCACAGAAGGTCTTGAGTTCAATGGATTAGATCAATTTCTTCGTATTGGTGACTCCAAAAATCTTCATTTTGGAAACATTGTCCAATTAAAATACTTACGAGCAATATCCTTCTGGGTCTATTTTGAAGAATTTACAAATAACGCAAAAATCTTTGATTTTGGAAATGGCGCAGGAAAGGATAATGTCGTATGTGGAATCATGGGACGTGGTAATGCGGGTGTACAGCAGATGGAGTTAGCAGAATCATGTATCGATCAAGCGACCAATACGGTTCCTACCGCACCATCAGGACAACAATGTACAGAAGAAGTCTCTCCTGTCGTGGCAATGGTTACCAGTTCCGCCAATATTAATCAATGGAGCTGTCCAGCTGCTGAATTATTTGGTAGGATCATGAAACCACTTCAACCCAAA
>CAZYEM010000047.1:9118-19717 GCA_964646395.1 uncultured Bacteroides sp. | reverse complement strand
ACTCTTCGGTTTACAAAGGCGATTTAAACGAAGGTTTATTATTAATGGGTATTGGTGACAGTATTACATTTATCCTTAGTGCAGATTCATTAAAAAAAGTAATGCAATTACCTCCATTTATTAAAGAAGGTGAAATGTTGTATTATGATATTAAAATTCATGAAGTCGTTACAAAAGCTGCTTTTGAGAAAGAAAATAACGAAATGATGGCTAAACAACAAAAAATGATTGACGAAGCTAAAGCTAATGAAAGTAAAGATTTGGAAAAATATTTAAGCGACAATAAAATTAAAGTAAAACCAACCGAAAGTGGTTTATTCTTTATTGAAACAAAAAAAGGAACAGGAACCAAAGCAGAAAAAGGTAAAAAAGTTAAAGTTAACTATACCGGTAAATTAACCAACGGTACTATTTTTGATACCAGTGTTGAAAAAGATGCAAAAACTGCAGGTATTTTTAATGATAAACGCCCATACGAACCAATTACTTTTACTTTAGGTCAAGGCGAAGTTATTCCTGGTTGGGACGAAGGAATCAGCATGATGAAAGTTGGAGGAAAAGCCAAATTGGTAATACCTTCAGTTTTAGGCTATGGTGAAAGAGGTGCTGGCGGTGGTGCAATTCCTCCATGTGCAGTTTTAGTATTTGAAGTAGAATTAGTTGGAGTAGAATAATCTATTCTTAATATAAGAAATTGAAAAGGAGCAATATTTGCTCCTTTTTTATTTTAATTCAGATTCTATATAATTTTTTCATTATACTAATCTTTCATAATCTAAATCTATAAATTAAAAAGAATAAAATATACCTTCTAAATTCAGATTTTTTATAAATTCGCATAAAAATTGGAAAAGAATGAAGCTCAATAAAAACTTCTATTTGGGAACAGATGTTGTAATTTTAGCTAAACAATTAATAGGTAAATACTTATTTACTTATTTCGATGGTATTTTAACAGGAGGTATTATAACAGAAACCGAAGCTTATGAAGGAATAACGGATAAGGCATCACATGCTTATAACAATAAACGCACTCAACGTACCGAGGTAATGTTTAATGAAGGTGGAATTGCTTATGTATATTTATGCTATGGAATTCATTCGCTTTTTAATGTAGTTACAAATAAAGCAGACATTCCTCATGCAATACTTATCAGAGCAATTATACCTACTCACGGATTAGAAACTATGAAAATGCGTTTAAATATTGAAAATATTGAAAAGTATAAAATTGACGGTCCTGGCAAGCTAACCAAAGCATTAGGAATTCATTACACAAATTCTGGAATAAGTTTAAATGGAACTCAAATATGGTTAGAAAATAAAAAAATAAATATTATTGAAAAAGAAATTATTGCATGTAAAAGAATTGGCGTTGATTATGCAAAAGAAGACGCTCAATTACCATATCGATTTATATATAAACCTAATAATAATATTTTTAATGTAAACTCTCTTTTAAATGAAGGAATTAAATCTTGAGCAAAAAAATGAATTAAGCAAATACCTTACAAATTTTGTTTCTGATAATAAGAATAAAAAAATTGAAGAAATTGTGCATTTACGCACTCGACATTTAACTGTTGTTCTTGAAGATATTTTTCAATCACAAAATGCAAGTGCTGTTTTACGAACATGTGATTGTTTTGGTATTCAGGATGTGCACATTATAGAAAACCGGTATCCTTATGAAATAAATCCTGATGTTGAACTTGGCTCTGCTAAATGGCTAACTATGAACAGATATAATGAAAAAAAGAACAATACCCTGGAAGCATTTAATGTATTGAAAAGCAATGGTTATAAAATAATCGCTACTACTCCTCACACAAACGATATTATGTTACATGATTTGCCTGTTAATGAAAAAATTGCACTTGTTTTTGGTACAGAAAAAGAAGGACTTTCGGAAGTAGCTCTTAATAATGCTGATGCTTATGTAAAAATTCCTATGTATGGTTTTACCGAAAGCTATAATATTTCCGTTTCTGCTGCCATGTCAGTTTTTTTCTTATCCGAAAAAATCAGAAAATCAAATATTTATTGGAAATTAACGGATGAAGAGATAGTTGAAATTAAAATTAAATGGTATAGAAATATTATCCGGATGTCGGAACAAATTATAAAAGAATATATTACTAAAAACAATTGGTAAATTTTAATAATTCATTTTAAATAAATAAATTAATACTGTTTAGTATCTTAAATATATATACTTAGACTTTTATTCTTTTTTAAATTGCTTTTAATAAAAATTTCAATTGTTTTTTTATGTACCTTTACACGAATTTTAATAAATTTTTTAATTAAAAACAAACAGTATTATGGGAAAAGGCGATAAAAAAACCAAAAGAGGAAAAATTATTTTAGGTTCTTCCGGAGTAAGACGTCCAAAAGATAAAAAAAAGGTAAATACACCCAAAGTTACAGATAAAGTAGTTGAAGAAAAATCTACAGAAAAGAAATCTGCTAAAAAAACGAAAAAGGTTGTTGAAGAACCTAAAGCAGAATAGTAAAAAAGGAGAATCAAGCGATTCTCCTTTTTTATTATTATAAGAAAATAAGCTCATTCTGTAAGTAATTTCTTTTATTATAGAATTAAACGATTTAAAAAACTTTGTAAATATAAGTTTTTTCAATACTTTTGCTTTAATATATTATACATAATAAATGTTTCAATACATAGTTAAACGATTATTTTACGGATTTTTAGTTATGCTAGGTGTAATTATTGTCGTTTTTCTTTTGTTTAATGTTTTACCAGGTGATCCAGCCCGTATGATGCTTGGTCAACGTGCGGATATAGAATCTGTTGAAGCTATAAATAAAGATTTAGGACGCGATAAACCCTTATTTTCTCAATTCTTTAATTATTTAAATGATTTATCATTTATTTCTATTCATAATTACTCAAATCCAGAAAGTTATTGGTATTTGGATAATTCAAAATATTCTTCTGTTAATTTACTTAAAATTAATGATATGGCTTTGGTTATAAAAAAACCTTACTTACGACGATCATATCAAAGTAAAAGAATGGTTACTGAGATTATTTCAGAAGCTTTTCCTAAAACAGCTCTGTTAGCATCTGTTTCTATGTTATTTGCATTAATTATTGGAGTTGTTGTGGGTGTTTTTTCTGCTTTACAAAAAGATGGAGTTTTCGATAAAATATCATTAGTAATTTCAGCTTTCGGTATGTCTTTACCCTCCTTTTTTGCAGCAATACTTTTTGCATGGATATTTGCCTATTTGTTAGCTGATTATACTGGATTAAATATGTTTGGAAGCATGTATTCAGTTGATGATCTTGGCAATGGCGAATATCTGGATTTGAAAAATTTAATTCTTCCAGCCATAACGTTGGGAATTCGTCCGCTTGCAGTAATTGTTGAATTAACAAGAAGTTCGATGTTAGATGTTATGTCGCAGGATTATATCAGAACTGCAAAGGCGAAAGGATTAACAACATTTAAAATAATAACAGGACATGCATTAAAAAATGCGATGAATCCCGTAGTAACAGCAGTTTCGGGTTGGCTGGCTTCATTAATGGCAGGAGCTGTTTTTGTAGAATATGTATTTGATTGGAAAGGAGTTGGTGTAATCATTGTAGATGCTTTAGAAAAATATGACTTCCCTGTTGTAATGGGAGTTTTGCTTTTTATCTCAATAATATTAGTAATTATCAATATCTTTGTCGATATTTTATACGGACTATTAGATCCAAGAATTAGAGTAACTTAAACTTAAATTTAAATTTTTATATCATGAGAAGAAAAATTATTGCAGGAAACTGGAAAATGAATAAAACTTTTCAGGAAGCAGATGATTTAATCAATGAAATTGTAGAAGGCTTGGAAGAAGCTAATCTTCGCAATGTTGATGTAGTGCTGTGTCCTCCTTTTACTTATATGGAAATGATAACAGATTATGCTCAGGAAAGTCATTATTCAGTTGGAGCTCAAAATGTAAGTAATTTTGAATCCGGTGCTTATACTGGAGAAGTAGCTGCAAATATATTACATTCAATGGGTGTTGAATATTGCATAATCGGACATTCTGAAAGACGCAACTATTTTAATGAAACAGATGACCAATTATTTCAAAAAGCTGAACTGTTATTAAAAAATGACATACTGCCGATATTCTGCTGTGGAGAATTATTACCTGAACGTGAATTAAATAAACATTTTGAAATAGTGAAAAATCAATTGGAGAATGCAGTATTTCGTCTTGAACCTTTAGA
The DNA here is from genome assembly GCA_964646395.1 of uncultured Bacteroides sp. Lineage (GTDB taxonomy): Bacteria > Bacteroidota > Bacteroidia > Bacteroidales > JACABE01 > JACABE01. The sequence continues at coordinate 15,468 of CAZYEM010000047.1, read as the reverse complement.
TTTTGCTAAAGTAATTATAGCTTATGAACCTGTTTGGGCAATTGGAACTGGTGTTACGGCAACTTCTGAACAAGCTCAGGAAATGCATGCTTATATTCGTTCTTTAATTAGTGATAAATACGGTAAAGAAATAGCTAAAAACACAAGTATTTTATATGGAGGAAGTTGCAATGCTCAAAATGCAAAAGAATTATTTGCTAATACTGATGTAGATGGAGGATTAATTGGTGGTGCATCTCTTAAAGCAGATGATTTCTTGAAAATTATAGATTCTTTTTAAAATAATATAATGAATTACATAGAATTAAATGTAAAAACACAAACAGTAACTCCATTAAGTGAAATATTAATCGTTGAATTAGGAGAAATTGGATTTGAAAGTTTTGTTGAAAATGAAGAAGGTTTTCTTGCTTATATACAAGAAAATGATTTTGATGAGCAGAAAATTAATGAGTTACAAATTATCAGGACAAATCCTTCAATTTTCACTTATACTTTTCAATCAGTTGAAGATCAAAATTGGAATGAAATCTGGGAAAGCAATTATGAAGCAGTTGTAATAAAGAACAAATGTGGCATAAGAGCTCCTTTTCATCCTGAAAATAAAGATGTTGAGTATGATTTAATAATTGAACCAAAAATGTCTTTTGGCACTGCTCATCACGAAACAACTTCCAATATGATTGAATTTTTACTGGAAGAGGATTTGAAAGGAAAAACTGTATTGGATATGGGTTGTGGAACAAGTGTATTAGCGATTCTTGCGGCAAAAAGAGGTAGTAGCAAAATTGTTGCAATAGATAACGATGAATGGGCTTATAACAATTCTCTTGAAAATATATTAAAAAATAATGAACCTAACATCAAGGTCATTTTAGGTGATGCTAGTTCTTTAGCTAATCTCAGATTTGATGTAATAATTGCAAATATCAATAGGAATATCTTATTAAACGATATTAAATTTTATACTAATTCATTAAATGATAACGGTATATTATTAATGAGTGGTTTTTACGAGCAGGATATTTCTGCAATAAAAGAAGAATGTGGAAAATATAATTTAACCTTTGATCGTTATATTTCTAATAATAATTGGGTTGCTATTAGGTTTGTAAAATAATATTATAAAAATGTTTGGAAAACGTTTCATTTTAATTGTAGTGATGTTAATTGTAACCTCACTACAATTTTCATTTTCACAAAGCATCAGGAATTTTTCAAAAGATAAGACTTTCTTTTTGGATGAATTGAATACCTTTTTTAAAGAGGACAGAAATGCTGATAAAGATCAAATTGCTAAAGCACAGGCAATGCTTATCAATTTTTCTTCAATATGGAATACTTCTTTAATTGATGATAATCAGAAAAATCAACTATTTTCTATTTCAAATCTGATGTTAAAAGCCAAAATGCGGGCTTTTCCTCACTTTTTTTCTTTTTATAGCTGTATTATTGATTTTAAAAACAGCAAACAAGATGAAAAAAGTTTTAATGCTTGGTTAAAAGGTATTTCCAGTTTACTAGATACAAAAACAAGTAGATACTTCCTTCCTTTTGTTGAAACAACATCTGATTTATTAAATAATAATTATTTATATAATTCAAAAGCAACTAAATGGTATTCAACAAGTAATGATTATTATTTCCAAAATGATTCAACTATCAAGATTATTTTTCCTCAATTGGATTTAGTCTGTCAGGCAAATAAAGATAGTTCTATAATATTGAATACCAAAGGAGTTTTTTATCCTCTTGAAAGCAAATGGGTTGGTTCAACAGGAAAAGTTAGTTGGGAAAGAGCTGGTTTTTATTTGGATGATGTGCATGCATTACTTGATAAATATGAAATTAATATGAAATTTGCAAAATACAATGCTGATTCAGTTAAATTTTATAATAAAATGTATTTCAAATCCTATTTATCTGGTACTTTAATTGAAAAAGTTTTAGCTGATGTAACTGAAGATAAGGCCTCCTACCCAAGGTTTAATTCTTATGATAAACGTATTGCCATAAAAAATATTTTTAATGATATTGATTATGAAGGTGGTTTTGCTATGAATGGAGGAAAACTAATAGGAACAGGTGATCGTTTTCAGGATGCTTATTTAAGTTTTAAAAAAGATGGAAAAGTTTTTGTTGTTACAGCGTCCAAAGCATATACAATCCGTATTGATAGGATTTCTTCAAGTTTTGCATCGATAAGTATTTATTGGAAAGGAGACTCTATCTATCATCCCGGATTAGAAATGAAATATATAAATGATACTAAAGAACTTACATTGATCAGAGGAATGAATGACATTTCTGCAAGTCCATTTTTTGACACATATCATAAATTGGATATGTATTTTGAGGCTTTGTATTGGAAAATGGAAAAGCCAAATATAGACTTTAGTATGATAAAAGTACCAGGTCGAACAAGCGAAGCCTTTTTTGAGTCTTCCAATTATTATTCGGAAGCAAGATTTAATAAACTTCAGGGAATTGATGAAATAAACCCATTATACAGGGTGAAAAAATATGCAGAAGCTTATGATACAAAAGAAATAACAGTTGATGATCTCTCCAAACAAATGAGAATTGAACCCGAACAGGTAAAAGCAATGCTAATACGTCTGGCAAATATGGGCTTTTTAATATATGATGCTGATGATGAATTAGTTTATGTAAAAGATAGGGTTTTTGAATATATTAAAGCACTGAATAAAAAAACAGATTATGATATTATTCAGTTTCATTCAACCGTAGTTGATGATATAAATGCATCCTTAAGTCTCTTGGATTTTGATTTAAAAATAAAAGGTGTTCCGGTAGTTCTCCTTAGTGATTCTCAAAATGTTTATGTTTTTCCAAGCAAACAAGAAGTTCTTGTAAAGAAAAACAGGGATTTCTTATTTTCAGGTCGTATTCATGCTGGTCGTTTCGATTATTTTGCAAAAGGTTGTTCCTTTCTTTATGACGATTTCAAATTAAATATGCCGGTTATTGACTCAATGAGTTTTAAGGTTTTAGCTTTTAATACCGATGATAAAGGCGAACGTCCTTTAGTTCGTGTTAAAACTGTTATTCAGGATTTAAAAGGCGATATTCTGGTAGATTATCCTACAAATAAATCAGGTTTAAAAAAGTTTTCTCAATATCCGGTTTTTAACAGCAAGGAAGCAGCTTATGTTTATTACAATAAGCCTGATATTCAACATGGTGTATATACTAAAGAAAAATTTTATTTCCATGTCAAACCATTTTCAATTGATAGTTTGGATGACTTTCAAACAGAAAAGCTTAAATTTGAAGGTAGTTTAACTTCTGCAGGAATTTTCCCTGATATTATAGAACCGTTAAAAGTTCAACCAGATTATTCCTTAGGATTTGTAAAAAACACACCTGCCGAAGGATTACCTAATTATGGTGGCAAAGGTAAGTATTATAATAAGATAGATTTGAGTAATCTGGGATTAAGAGGAAATGGAAAATTGGAATATTTAACTTCAGTTTCAAAGTCCGATAATTTTATATTCTTACCGGATTCTATGAATACAATTGCTCAAACATTTGATATTACAGAACAAACAACCCTAACAGAGTATCCACAATTATCTGTAACTAATGTTAAAGAACATTGGCGACCCTATAAGGATTCATTAATCGTAAGTCAACTTGATAGTGCATTTGTTATGTACAAAAACGAATCCAGATTAAGTGGAAGAGTAGTTCTTACTCCACAAGGCTTAAGTGGCAAAGGAAATATGGTTTTCGAAAAAGCTGAAATGGAATCAAATATGTATAAATTCAAACAACATCTTTTTGATTCAGATACTGCAAATTTCCGTTTAAGAACTTATGATTTAACAGATTTAGCATTTAATACAGAAAATTATAAATCTCATATCGATTTCAAGAAGCGAACTGGTGAATTTAAATCAAATGGAGGAGTTTCCAGGGTAAATTTCCCGATAAACAGATATATTTGCTATATGGATTTCTTAGATTGGGCAATGGATAAAGAAGAGATAGCTTTAAGAAATACAATTAAATTGGGCAGTGAAGGTATTGATAAACTTCCATTAAAGGATTTGTTATCAATGGATTTGCCAGGATCCGATTTTGTTTCAACTCATCCTTCGCAGGATTCTTTACGTTTTAGGTCGCCAAGAGCGGTATTTAACATGAAAGAATATATATTAACTGCTGAAAATGTCAAACTTATCAGAGTTGGCGATGCTGCAATCGCTCCTAATGATGGCAAGGTTATTATTTACAGACAGGCTGAAATGCAACAGTTTGTTAAATCAAATATTTTAGCCGATACAGCTAAAAAATATCATAATATTTATAATGCATCGGTTGCAATTCTTGGCAAAAGTAATTATGTTGCCAAAGGTTTTTATGATTATATAGATGAAAATGATATAAAACAACAAATCTATTTAGAAAAAATTGGTATTGATCCGAACAAAAGAACCTATGCTAATGGCTATATTTCAGATTCATCTGATTTTGCCCTGAGTCCAGCATTTGATTTTACAGGTGATGTTCAATTGAAAGCCAACAAAGAATTCCTTAAATTTGTTGGTGGTGCTCAAATTCATCATACCTGTGATTTGGCTGATAGAACCTGGTTAAAATTTGATTCGGAAATAAATCCTAAAAACATATTGATTCCGATTGATGGTGAGCCAAAGGACATTAATGGAAGAAAACTGGCTTCAGCTGTTTTATATTCAAATACAGGTCAGATTTATACATCTTTTGCAGGTCCGAAACGGTTTTATAGTGATACTGCTGTTGTTTCAGCTAATGGTTTTATTACCTATTTAAAAGATAAAAAAGAATACCGTGTAGCATCTAAAACTAAATTGTTAAATCCTGACACATTGGGAAATATGTTGGTTATGGATATTAATGGTTGTGTTACAACAGGAGAAGGAAACATTAATTTAGGAACAAAACTTGGTAGGGTTGAAATGAATAGTTTTGGTAATGTTACTAATAATATGAGAAGCAATGAAGCTACTTTTGATTTGGTAATGCCGATAAATTTCTTCTTTCATCCTGAAGCGTTGAAAATGATGGGACAAAGTTTATTTATCAATAACAGTCTTACTGGTGTTGAAAGTTCGTCAACTGGAAAAATCAAAAAGGCCTTTACTGAGATTTTGGGTGAAAAAGAAGCTGAAAGAATTGTTAATGAAATAAATATGTATGGTGCTTTACGCAAGGTTCCGGATAAATTAGAATATACAATGCTTTTAACTGATGTAAAGCTAAGATACGATTCAATTACTAAATCATTTATTTCTTTAGGAGAAATAGGAATTGGAAATATTGGTAAAACTCAGGTTAACAAATATGTAAAAGGTATAATCCAGATTGTAAAAAAACGTAGTGGTGATGTTTTAACGGTTTATCTTGAATTAGACGAATCGGAATGGTATTTCTTTAATTACAGCAATAACCTGATGCAAGCCTATTCGTCATTAAAGGATTTCAATGATTTTATAACTCAGGAAAAACCTGAAAAACGCAGAGTTGAAGCAGAATCAGGAAAACCTGCTTATTCATACTATATTTCAACAGAAAGAAAACGCAACGACTTTATTAAACGGATGGCTGCTGCTGGAGCTACTGGTGATGAACCTTTAAACGAAGAAGTAAAAACTGAATAAAACCTTATCCTAATCTCTAAATAAACTTAAGATATTAGGATAAGGTATTGATAATGAATATTTTTAATATGTTCAGGGTTTGCTTAAAATCTATGGATTGTTGTCCTTAAAATCAGCATAAATAGAATTTATTGTTTCCGACATATTTAAATCTAATTCGCTCACTTTGTTTTCTGTATGTGTAAATAATTCTATTTTAAGATGAGAACACTTTGTTATTGTTATATCTGGATGATGATCTAAAGCATCAGCTCTTTTAGCAATTTCAAGTATAAACTTTGCAAGTTCTGTTTGATTTTTAAAATCAAATTCTTGCGTTAACCTATTATTTTTAACTTCCCATTTCATTTTCTTCCCATTTTAAAATTAATTTATCGAACGATTTATTTAATTGAATCAGATTTTCAATAATAAAATAATAAGGTTGCATTTCCGAAATGCAAATTACTGTATTTATTATTCTATCCATATCAAATTCAAAATGTTCTATTTCCTTAGATTTAATACATTCTATTGATTCTCCATAAGATGAAATAATTCCGGCACCATATATTTTGGTCTGATCTTGTTCTTTAATTAATCCAAATTCAATCGTGAACCAATATAATCTTTGTAACATCAATAACTTCTCTTCGTTTGAAATAAAATTTTGACCAATTTTGCCAAATTGATACATAAACT
>CAZYEM010000047.1:0-9108 GCA_964646395.1 uncultured Bacteroides sp. | reverse complement strand
ATTTGCCAATAGAGGAATATGGCCAAAGATATCATGAAACATATCTGGCTCTTCCAAATAATCCAACTTATCAATAGATCTTAACCAAGTTGAAGAAGGAAATTTCTTTTCTGCCAACATATTAAAAAACTCATCAACAGGAATTATCCCAGGTACACACTCAATTTGCCATTGTGTTTTTTCTGCAAACCATTTGTTTATTTTTTTAAAATCAGGGAGTTCATTCATATTCAATACTTCACTCATATTATTAAGTGACAGTAAATAATCAGAACTCGCTTTATCCTTTAGATTTTCATACTGGCGTTTAAATAAAAAAGACCATACATTTAAATCTTCTGCTGTATATTTGTCGAAATCTTGCTTCACTGTTTGTTTTATTTTAGTTAATAACCAATTAAGAAAGAAGTTGATATCAACAAATATATTAAAATACCTGTAATCAATTTCCTAACTTATAAACCAATTGTAAAAAAAATATACCTTCTTTTAAATATTCAAAAAGCTTTATAACTTATATTAATAAAATAATGGTAGTAAGCTTTATAGATTGATATTTTTAAATTACTAATAAAAAATCAATCGAAAAGATAATTTTTGACTAAATGTTAGTTAAATTCAACATAAAAACCATCACAAATCAAAGAATTATAAATAATTAAATGAATAAATATAAACAAAAAAAATCCCGAAAAGTTGATTAGAGTTGAGTATAATTAATCAACAAATTTAATTCGAAAAGTGGTATAAATGATAAGTTAGATATAATCTCACTTAAAAGTTTAATTCTGATTTAACCTATCCTACTGATTGTGTATATTTTAACTTAAACACTTCAGAAAAAAAAGGAAATGAATTAATTGCAGTATTTAGCTATAAATAACAACTATTTAAATAGTATTAATAATATTTTTCAATTTCCCATCTACCAAAACAGGAACAACTGTAGTGGTATCAACTTGAAAAGTAAATTCAAGTACATCATCCAGATTAAGTTTGCGTAATCTTTCGCGGTGGGCAGCTTTCTGAATATAATTCAGTGGATTTTCCCTGGCAATTTCCCATAAATCGAGAGCAGCTTCTGCCGAATCGCAATGTATTTCAAAATCTGCTGATTGCAATAAACACTCACATAATGCACCCGCAAAAATTGAATCTTCCAAATTAAATTTGTTTTTCCATCCGGCACAAAGGATAACTATATTTTTTTGCTGAGCAATTAACCAATTGCTTAAAGCTGTCAAATTTGAAAACGAACCAACAGTGAGTCCATCTGCGTTTTTTGCCATTTCAATAGCTTGAGTACCATTAGTTGTGCTGTAAGCTATCGTTTTCCCTCTCACTGCTTCGGTCATAAAATTAAAGGCTGAGTTGCCAAAATCAGCAAAACCCAAAACAACACCTTCTCTTTCAGATGCTACCAAGTAACCTTTATCTTTGTAATTTTTAGCTTCCTCCAATGAAGCAACGGGAATAATAGCTTCTACTCCATTCCCAAAAGCTGCACAGATTGAGGTACTGGCTCTTAAAATATCCACCATTACTACAATAAAGTTTTCTTTAGTAATTATTTCGCTATATAATTTTGGTGTAAAACAGACTTCTATACTATTCATTTTAGTTGTAATTATTAGAAGTGCAAAATTAAGGAGAAAAAATGAATTCTGAGTTTTGTTTAACTAATAAACTAGCTAGATTAATTTACAGTAAGATTATTTACATCTATCTAAAATATAATAATATATGAAAAGTACTTACCAAAATGATAATTGAATGTTTTCTTGGATAAATATTTAAACCATAAAAAGTTATGTTAAATAATTTAATAAAAAAATATCAATCAATTATTAAGTAAAAGCTGGAAATAAGAGTATAAGAACTTCTATTTCCAGCTTTATTTCAATATTTTATTATTATTATTATTAAAAATCTTTTAATACACTCTTTCGTATTTCAGCCTTATCATTTTGAGAAGAGGTTTTACTATATTCATATATAGCCTTTTCCCAATCGCCATACATTGCATTAGGTAAAACAATAAATTTCCTTCCAAACTCATTTCTTAATTCATCCGTTTTTGCTGTGCGATCTTCTGGTGAAGCTTTATCAAAAACACCATCGAAATCCGTTAAATTATCACCAACCAATAAAACAATGCGATAATTCTCCATTATTTTATTTCGACGATCAGTTTTTGAAGATTTATCTAATTTGGTGATAACATGATTTGTATCTGCCATTGGAAAATTTGCATCCAATAAATTTTTTATAGTAGTTTCTCTTTCATTAAGTTTACGATTAGTTACATAGAAAATTTCTACACCCTTATCAGCAGCATATTTTAAAAATTCAACAGAACCGGGTAAAGCTTTAGCTTTAGCTAATTCTGTCCATTTTTCCCAATCTTCAGGAAATTTAGCATTTCTTGTAATCATAGCAGCTTCAAAAGGACTATTATCTAAAATAGTTTCATCAATATCAACAACAACAGCCCTTTTCCCTTTTAATTTTTTGTTTTCCAAATCTTTATCAAGCATCAGTTGAGCCAGATTATAAGCTTGATAATACAAAGCTCTGCTTTCAGCTGCTTGTTGATGGTACAAAACAGCCATTATTAAATGAGGATTGGAAAAAGAAGTGGAATCTTCTGTTTTAGTTAATAAATTGGAATTATCTGTTTTATTTACATTGCAAGAAAATAAACCCAAGATAAAAATCAAACTCATTAAAGTTTTTAACATTTTTTTCATTTTATAAAATATTAATATTCTGTATTATAGATTAAAAAAATGGGTTATTCTCAAAAAAGAATAACCCACATCAAAAGTAAACAAAAAAAACTATCTTAAAGGATATTTTTTAAATATTTCATCAGACTTCATTAAAATATCTACATATTGAGCTCTTCTGTAAGCATAAGGGTCTTTTAAGTTTTTACGTGAAATTTTACCTTTGAAATCATTTATCACTTTATAATTTTTCGACTCCATCCAAAATTCCAAATCATTCAGCATCGTTTTTATATGTCCTAATCCGTTCTTATACAAAGTACTAACAACCTGTGTGCAATCTGCACCTGCCAATATCATTTTTGCTACATCATTACCAGAATAAATTCCGGTATTTGCACAAATATTTCCTCTGAAATTCCCATGTAATAATCCTGCAAACCTTAAAGGTAATCGATTATCGTCCTCATTACTCAAATGATATGGAAATTGCAATTCTTCTTTATCAATATTAATATCAGGTTGAAATAATTTATTAAACATAACAATACCATCAGCACCTTCTGCATGCATTCTTGAAGCTATATTTAAAATATTTGCATAAAAAGGGCTTATTTTTACACTAAAAGGAATTGTAACAGCCTTTTTAACATTATAAATTATATCAAGTTGCTCGTTTACAATAACTTTACAATCCTTATCTACCTCTTTGGGTGTTGAATATAAATTCAATTCCAAAGCATCAACGCCAGTTTCCTGAATCAATTTTGCATATTCAACCCAAGTCTCAATATTTATTGCATTTAAACTAGCAATTATTGGTATTTTAACTGCAGCTTTTGCTTTTCTTAAATTTTCAAGATGTTCTTCTGGACCACCATGCTCAATATCAGGAAACAAGGATGTCATTTCTGCATTTCTGTTTTCATATTCTCTGAGATTTTGTTCCATCTCTAAACTTTCAAGCTGAATTTGTTCTTCAAATAATGATTTGTAAACAATTGCACTTGCACCAGCATCTTCTAAACGTTTAAGATTATCAATATCTTTAACAATGTTAGATGCACCAACAATAATTGGGTTCTTTAGTTCTAACCCTAAATACTTTACACTTAAATTTGCCATTTTGGTCTCTCCTATGTGTTATAATTAAAAATAAGACTTTTTTAATTAACAATCTATTTATAAAAATGATGTATTTTTTTAAGAAAAAAAATGATTTTTTTTTCTTATTTTATTATTATCAAAACAAACAACTGTTTTTCAATAAAATAGAAAGGAGACAAAATTAATAATTTTGTCTCCTTTTATATAAAAAATTCTGATTATTTATTCACCTGAGATAAAAGAATAAGATTCAAGCTTATCAAAAATATAGGGCCAATCAGGACCCATTACCCACATACCTGAAGCTGAATAACCTTTATCCCAGCTTGTCATATATGTAGCATGAATACTGGCTTCAGATGTTATATAAGAAACACCCGGAACTCCTGCAGCCATGCAGTTATGACCAGTAGTTGCACCTGTAAAATAATTACCATTTATTTGCCAATTAAATTGTACATCACATCCATCCTTAATTGTAAGATTTGATGCACTAATTACATCAAAAACAGCTGGATTATTGTATCCATGCAAATAAAAACCTGGATTAGGAATAGCATAAATCTCATCATAAATATTTCCGTTTGTATCTAATATAACTTTATAAATACGTTGACGATATGGAGAATTTGGTGATGATGCATACGCTTGTTCTACATATAACCAATAAATATCTTCTCCAACATTTCTGTCTGCCCAAATCTGATTCATGTGCAATCTTACATCAACTATATATTGATTAACTGTAGTATCAGCATGATTATGACTACTAAAACTTCCACACATCCATGTAAGCATTTTTTTGAACAATTCTTTTTTGATAGTATTGGTTGTAAAAATCACCTCATTACCATAAGATGTTCCAGCTAATGATGTTGCATAAGCTCTTACATAATATTTGGTATTTTCAGTTAATCCTGATATACAACTATTATAACTTTCATTTCCTAAACTATCACTTGTCTTTGAATTTGCAATTGTTGGATTCGGTGCAGTTGACCAGCAAACACCTCTTGAAGTTATTATCTGATCTCCATTTGAAATTATTTTTCCTCCGCATAAAGCAGAATCTGCAGAAATTTTGCTAACATCAGCAGTAGTTAGTGTGGGTAATAAAGAATTAAGAATAGTCTCATCATCTTTTGAACAGGCTGTTGTTAACAATGCAATACTCAAAATAAGCAATGCAACAGATTTGATTTTATTCATATATTTTTAATTTTAATAAATTGATTTTAATAAAAAGCTCCACAAAAAAGTGGAGCTTGATATGGGTATAAAACATCATAAATTATTTGATGATGAGTTTTTTTATTGTTTCTGAATTATCTGTTGTTATTCTGATTAAATAAATACCTTTTTCTACATTAGTCAAATTAACATAGTTAAATTGTTTGTCAGACATAGTACGATAAACTTCTTGTCCTAATAAATTAAATACTGTAATTAAATTATCAGAAGAATTACTTTCAATTAATCTGATTATAAATTCTCCGTTTGTTGGATTAGGATATATTGTAAATGATGATTTTTTATTTTCAACTACAGATGTTGCTAATGATAATTTAACATCATCAACAAAAGTAATCCACTGTAAAGGATCACTATATGAATGGAAACCAAATACAAAAGCACCTGATGTAGCAGGAGTAAATGTTTTTATGTATTGAACATAAGTTGGAAATCGCATAAATTCATTTTTAAATATAACTTGTCCCATAGCTGAAGAATCAGCGTTAGTTCCCATATAAACTGCTAATTTTTCAGAGGTTGTATCTCCATTTTCAATATATAAAGGAGCTTTGTACCAGAAACTGAAATCATAAGAAATTCCGGCAGTTAATTGGATTTTGGGTGTAAACATCCATTCGTTGTTAGGGCCCAACATGCTGAACATAGTATTCATAGCTTTTTGTCCGGTATGAGCATTGTCAGTATAAGTTGCATTGTTTAAAATTACATCCCAGTAAGTTGATTGCATTCCTCCATTTTGAGTTGTCCATCCTAATGGTACATCTGGGTTATTTGTTGTTGGAGTTACGCTTTCAAATCCTTCAGTCCATGGCAAATTTACAATAGTTGGATCTGCATAAGTTGTAAAACTCCAAATAGGGCAATTTGTTGCATTTCCGGTTGTGTTATAAGGAGTAATCTGCCAGTAATAAGTTGTGTTATAAGACAATGCTGTAGATATTGCATAAGATGTTACATTTCCTAAATCAACATTATTTATTACATTTGAGGGAGGATTATTGGTTCCCAGACTTAATCTGTATCCTACTGGATTTCCACCTGTTGAAGTCCATTTTATGGTTGGTGATGTAATTACATTAATTGCATTATTTAAAGGTGCAACTACTGCTGCCGGATTTGGAACAGAAACTGTATTTCCTTGCCATGAAACATCATCAATCCATATACTTTGATTTGGCTTGTAATGTGCATGTTTAAATCCTATATATGGTTTTGTATTTGTTGGATCAAAAGCAATTTTATACTGAATCATTGAATCTGCCAAAGTAATTGTTGTTACTGGTACAAATGAAGTTCCGTCGTAAGGATCGTTCATTAAACCCACTATTAACTGAACAGTTTGAAAATTTCCATACGTTTTTGAAGCATAAAACTTCAGAGAATCATTTGAAAAATTGCTTAAGCCCGGGGTTATGAGAATTAAAGGAGATATAGTATCGGTATTGTTATACATTTTTACAACATTTGGTGCAGAAAATGCATCAAATGGTGAATTCTTAACAACAATTTCATTAACAACCTGATATGGATCTTTACTTCTTAGTTTATTCCAATTTACTGGAATTGTATTTACTGGGGTACTTTCAAAATTTTCAAATAAATTTGATAATAAAGGCAATACATTTCCTGTAGCAGAAATTGAATTATTTCCAGTTCCATTATTATTAATAGTTAAGTTTCCAGCAAAATTCCCTACGGTTGTAGCTGAAAATACAACAGTTGCAGTATCAGTTAATCCTGGCAGAATTGTTCCGGTATAAGTACAACTAAATGGTGCAACAGAAGAAATTCCAGTAATTACAAGATTTGTAGTTCCGATATTTCCAATAACAATTTTCTTTTTTGTTAATCCATTTACATATAAATCATTAAATGCTAAAGTTGTTGTACTTAATGTCATTGTTGCTCCTGTTGGTATTGCTTCAACTCTAATATCATCAATATAGCAATCTTTTAAACTTGTAACAGTTCCTCTTTGATAGCGAAACTGAAATTTAAAATTATTTGAACTATACAGACTTAAATCTACAAATTTTTGAATATATGAATTCATTGCAGATGAAGCAACTAATGTATCGATAACAGTCCAGTTTGCTCCGCCATTTGTTGAAACTTCAAAATAATAAGCATCGTTTCCTGAAATCAAGGTATTTTTCCACCAATATGAAATACGGTGATTTGCAGGTAAATTGAAACGTGGAGAGCATAATGAAGATACGGTAGAAGTAGCAGATGGATATGCATAAGCACAATTTGTTCCCGAATGTGACGAACTACTTGAATGCCAGATTGCATTTGAGCCATTTAAGGTATAAGCCCAATCAGTAAAATTACCATACCAGCCAGGATAAAAAACAGTAGAATCTTCAAAAGTTTGATTATATGGATAATTTGCAATGATTGCTTCTGTTGTAAATTTCCATAAAGGAGAAACTTCTGATTGAACTCCGTTTTTTGCAACAACTCTCCAGAAATATTTTGTTTTTTCAGTTAATAATGAAGGCAAAGTATATACAACTGTTCCTGCAGCAGCAACAGTTGCATTATTAACAACCTTAACTGATGCATTTAAATTACTTACGTTTGCTGAATCTATACCAAAATACAAATCGTAATTGCTGGTATTTGCTCCCAAATCAAACGATAAAGCATTGCTTGCTGATGCTTTCAATGCATTATCAAAAGGAATTGGATTAGAAGGTGTTGCAGGCCCACTGCTTGTATAATAGAAACGAATATTTGGCAAACTGCTTGGATATGGATTTAATGTTCCTCCAGTAGTAGGAAAGCTTTGATCATTTCCACAGTTTTTGTTATTATTTATAACAGATGCTGTTGAATTAAAATTCGGACCATAGGTATTGTTCCATCTGTTTTCGCAATGTATTGAAATATTATCAGTTCCGTTATAAGCAAAATCTGTTATATCTATTTCATTCCATCCATTTACAAATGAAAGATTACCATCATAAACCAATGTATATCCAGTATTTGCAGGATCTTCGTATCCGGCACTTCCATATATTGCATTAGTAGTGTGTTTGATGTAAATTTTTTGATTAGTAACTGTTTTAGGTCCGTTTGTACAATTCAATGCAATTTTTGTAATTGTTTTTGCTGAACCCAAACCACTTTGAGGATAGATCATTGAACTCCACGAATAGTTCCAATATGAATATATTGGCATGGTATTGGAAACTGTTCCGGTTCCAATTTCTACATAATTCTGAGCATTTATGCTTGTTATCATGCATAATAGCAGTATTGCCGAAGCAATTGTTTTTGTTAATAACTTGATTTTAAAAATCATTTTGATTGTATTTTTTGTTTGTAAAAAAATTAAATTAATGAATGCTCTTTTATAGCGAATTCAATATTCCTAATTAAGATTTTTATTTGCAAAATTCGTGAAATTATACAAAATAAAATTAGTAAAGGAGTTCGGATTCAGGAATCCGAACTCCTTTACTAAAAAAATTAATAAGAATCCAAAGTATTACAATTAGCTTATAAAATTATAATTTTCTAGTAGTTATATTTATTCTTCCAAAGCAATTTCAAACGGTTTCTGATTTCGTTTTCCTTGGCATTATTCTGAGGTTCATAAAACTTTTTTCCTTTAATTTTTTCAGGTAAGAATTCAAGATCTACAAAATTATTTTCATAGGAATGAGCATATTTATAATCTTTTCCATAGCCAATTTCTTTCATCAATTTTGTGGGTGCATTGCGAATATGAATGGGAACAGGCAAATCGCCGGTTTTGCTTACAAAAGCAAGAGCTTCATCAATAGCAGAATAACTTGCATTACTTTTGGCTGATGTTGCCAGATATATAGCTGTTTGTGAAAGTATGATTCTCGATTCGGGATAACCGATTTTATTTACTGCTTCAAAACAGGTATTTGCCAGCAGCAATGCATTAGGATTGGCATTTCCAATGTCTTCCGAAGCCAATATAAGCATACGGCGGGCAATAAATTTTAAATCCTCCCCTCCTGCTATCATACGTGCCAGC
>CAZYEM010000046.1:0-19935 GCA_964646395.1 uncultured Bacteroides sp. | reverse complement strand
AAAATATTATATTATGGCTCATAAAAAAGGTGCTGGTAGTTCAAGCAACGGAAGAGAATCCCACAGTAAACGTTTGGGTATAAAAATATATGGTGGTCAGATAGCTACTGCCGGAAACATTATCGTAAGACAAAGAGGTACTGTTCATAATGTTGGTATCAATGTTGGTCTTGGAAAAGATCATACTATCTTCGCATTGGTTGATGGTATTGTTGAATTCAAAAGAAAAAGAAACAATAAATCTTACGTTTCCGTTAGTCCGATTACTGCCGAATAATCTTAGTTGGACAATTAAAATATTATAAAAAATCTCCTGATATTTATTGTCAGGAGATTTTTTTGTTATACAAAACTGAAGCGATTTTATTGAAATTCTTCTGTTTTCTGTCTTCCGACTTCCGTCTTTTTCACTACCTTTGCCGTTCAAAATAAATACAAAAACATGTTACAATTAAATTATATCCGCGAAAATACTCAGGAAGTTATAGATAGACTTGCTGTAAAAAACTTTAACGCTACAGAAATTATTCATGAAGTATTGACAATGGATAATTTGCGTCGCGAAACACAGAAAAAATTAGATGATAGTTTAGCTGAAGCCAATAATCTGGCGAAAGAAATCGGAATCCTGTTTAAATCAGGTAAACAAGCTGAAGCTAACGAATTAAAAGGCAAAACTGCCGATTTAAAAATATTTTCAAAAGAATATGCCGAAAAATTAGAAGAAATCGAAAACAAACTGAATCAGACTCTAATACAGATTCCTAATCTTCCTCATTCTTCAGTACCAAAAGGAAAATCAGCAGAGCAAAATGAGAATATTCATCAGGAAGGTGAAATACCTACACTTTATGAAGGTGCAGTTCCTCATTGGGATTTATGTAGTAAATTTGATATCGTTGATTTTGAATTAGGAAATAAAATTACCGGAGCAGGATTTCCTGTTTACAAAGGAAAAGGTTCAAAACTGCAACGTGCTTTAATAAACTTTTTCTTAGATAATGCTTCTGAAAAAGGATATACTGAAATTCAACCACCTTTATTGGTTAATGAAGCTTCTGGCTATGGAACAGGACAATTACCTGATAAAGAAGGCCAAATGTATCATGCAACAATTGATAACTTATACCTGATACCAACAGCCGAAGTGCCGATTACCAATATTTATCGCAATGTAATTTTAGATGAAAAACAATTTCCTATTAAAAACACAGCTTATTCTGCATGTTTCAGACGCGAAGCCGGTTCTTATGGAAAAGATGTTAGAGGATTAAACCGCTTACATCAATTTGATAAAGTTGAAATAGTTCAGATTCAACATCCTGACAAATCTTACCAAACTTTAGAAGAAATGAAGGATTATGTTTCCGGTATTTTAAGAAAATTAGAATTACCTTTCCGTATTTTAAGACTTTGCGGTGGTGATATGAGTTTTACGTCTGCCTTAACCTATGATTTTGAAGTATATTCTGTAGCTCAGCAAAAATGGCTGGAAGTTAGTTCCGTATCTAACTTCGAGAACTTTCAGGCTAATCGGATGAAACTTAGATATCGTGATGAAAATGGGAAAATACAATTAGCTCACACACTAAATGGCAGTGCATTAGCGTTACCTCGTATAGTTGCTGCTTTACTTGAAAATAATCAGTCAGCCGAAGGAATTCATATTCCAAAAGCATTACAGGAATACACAAAATTTGATATTATAAATTAAAAAAAATGAAAAATTTAATTTCTATTTTGACTGCAATTGTTATATTTACAATTGTTTTTACAGCATGTAATCATCCTAACAGAGAAAAACGAATTAACAAAATAGATTCATTGTCAATGGTTTTAACCAAAGTTGACTCAATGTTAACTTATCAGATTAATCATGATGATATATTATCAAGATTTAATGAACTGAAAAAGAATCAGGAAGCAATGTCTCCTTATTTTCTAAAGCTAACTCAAAAAGAAAAATCTGATTATGATCAATATACAAGCTCCGAAAAACATTTTAAAAATTTAATTGCTTCTTTTGAAAACTACAAAAAAGAACTTGAATATTCAAATAAACAAATAAATGATTTAAGGGAAGATGTAAATAATAAAGCAATTAAAAAGGATAAATTCGAGGAATTTTATGTTATTGAAAGCAAAGCGGTTTATAATTTGCTTAATGTCGTAAAAACAGAAGTTTATAAGACAAATAAACATATTGAAAAGAACAATTTATATCTTCCGATTGTTTTACAAATCATAGAATCAAAAAGTAAAACTAATAAAAAGTAATTTTATGAAGAAAATATTGTGCGTTGTTTTTCTCATCATGAGTATATTGCCTGTTGTTTATTCTCAACAAACAACAGATGAGCAATTGGCTGCACAATATTTTCAGAATGGAGAGTTTGATAAGGCTGCTGATCTTTATGAGCAGCTTTTGGATAAAAGCCCCAATCCTTTCTATTATAACAATCTTTTGCAGTCGCTTATTAATGCAAAAGATTATAAAAAGGCAGAAAAAGTTGTAAAGAAACGTACAAAACAAAATCAAAATGATGTACGTTTAAATGTGGATTTAGGTTATGTATATGCTTCTTCTGGTGATGCCAAAAAAGCGGATAAACAATACCTTGAAACTATCGAAAATTTACAACCCAACCAACAGCAAATTTATGATTTGGCAAATGCATTTATGGTTCGGATGCTTAATGATTACTCAGCAATAACTTACCAAAAAGGCAGAAAATTGCTTAATAACCCGAATATGTTTTCCATAGAATTAGCTATGATTTTTGAAGCTTCAGCAAAATATCAGGAAATGATGGACGAATATTTGAATCTTTTAATTTCAGATGCCAACTATCTTACTTATATTCAGGCTCGTTTGCAGGCTGTTTTGAATAATGATAAAGAATCTAAGAAAAGTGAAATTATCAAATCTAGCTTACTTCGAAAAGCACAGAAAAATCCTGAAAATGCTATTTATATCAATTTATTAATGTGGTATTCAATTCAATTAAAAGATTTTGAATTGGCTTTTATTCAAGCTAAATCCATCGAGAAACGATTTAAGGATAATGGAGCAAAAGTGTATGAGTTGGCAGAAATTTGTGTTACGAATTATGAATATGATATTGCAATTGAAGCTTTTCAACATCTGATTAATAAAGGTGATTTGAATTTATATTATCTGAACAGCAAAATTGGAATCCTTAATGCAAGATATTTAAAAGTTACCACTGTTTTGGCAATTAATCAGAAAGACCTGAAGGACTTGGAAGATGAGTATGTTAAAGTATTGAATGAATTAGGCAAAGATGCTAATACAATTTTGCTGATGAAAAATCTGGCTCATATTTATGCTTTTTATTCATTGAAATCAGAGGATGCTATAAAGCTTTTAAATGAAGCTATTTCTTTTGTAAATGCCGATAAAAAGACAGTAGCTGATTGTAAATTGGAATTAGCTGACATTAACTTGTTTGGAGGAGATGTTTGGGAAGCTACGTTGCTGTATTCCCAAGTTGAAAAGTCCTATAAAAACGATCCTATTGGTTTTGAAGCCAAACTAAAAAATGCTAAACTTTCTTATTATATTGGAGAATTTAATTGGGCAAAAGCTCAGCTTGATGTATTAAAAGCTGCTACTACTAAGCTCATTGCAAATGATGCCATGGAATTATCATTACTTATTAGTGATAATATGGATGAGGACAGCAGTTTTACTGCTTTAAATTATTATGCAAGAGCTGATTTATATAACTATAGAAACCAATATGATATTGCTATAGAAATTTTAGATTCCACCCGACTGCTTGGTTTATCTCATCCAATTTTTGATGATGTTTTATTAAAAAAAGCAGAGATTAATATCAGGAAAGGAAAATATAAAGATGCAGATAGCTTATTGCAAAGACTAATAGATTTTTATCCTGATGGATTATTGGCAGATGATGCTTTGTTTTTGCAAGCCGAACTAAATGAAAAACAACTGAATAATAGAATTAAAGCGTTGGCTTGCTATCAGGATTTACTTTTTAAATATTCTGGAAGTTTATATACTGTTGAATCCAGAAAGCGTTTTCGTCAATTAAGAGGCGATCAGATGAATTAATTTCACGGGACTTCTAAAAAATTGCTTTTTCTTTGTTGAACTTCAATTTTAAAAATCCTTACTTCGACTTCGCTCAGTACATAGCATTTACAATAGTAAACAACGTTTTTTAAAATCTTGTTCGTCTCAAAAAATCTAATTTTCAGAACCCCTTTTATATAATTACCTTTTTGAAGTAATATTTTAATCAAAAAAAAAGAATTTTGCAAAAGAACTACGTAAGACCAAAAAAACATCTTGGACAACATTTTCTGAAAGATGAAAGTATTGCTAACGAAATAGCTGTAAGTATCAGCGATTCAATAACAAATGTATTGGAAATCGGACCAGGAACAGGTATGCTAACCAAATATCTTTTAAAAAATGAAAATCATTCTATTTATGTAGTTGAAATTGATAGAGAGTCCGTAGCTTTTTTAAATATACATTTTCCACAATTGCAAGGTAAAATAATTTCAAATGATTTTCTAACATATCCTGTTGAATCTCTTTTTAATAATGAGAAATTTACAGTAATAGGTAACTTTCCATACAATATTTCCAGCCAGATTTTATTCAGAGTATTGGAATATCATATTCAAATACCGGAAGTTGTAGGAATGTTTCAAAAAGAAGTAGCTGAGAGAATTGCTTCTAAACCAGGCAAAAAAGCTTATGGGATCTTAAGTGTTTTGTTACAGGCATTTTATAATATTGAATATTTATTCACAGTTGAACCACATGTTTTTAACCCACCACCAAAAGTGCAATCAGCAGTAATTCGTTTAAGGCATAATGGAACGGAAAAATTAAATTGTGATGAAAAATTATTTAAAAGAATAATTAAAACAGCATTTAATCAAAGAAGAAAAACTTTACGTAATGCATTGAATGTATTTACTTTTGATTTAGATAAAATTCCAGAGAATCTGCTTTCAAAAAGAGCTGAACAATTATCTGTTGAAGATTATGTTCAATTGACAAATGCAGCTAAAGTTATTGTATAAAATTTATTGTCAATTTATTAATATAATATTTTTAATCTGCATTTTTTTATAAAAGATATAAACAAATATGATTGTTGGTTAATTAATCAATAAAATTTAGTAAAGGCAACCAAAAACATTAAAATAATGTCATTAGTGTAAATTCTTTTTTATATTTTT
This sequence comes from uncultured Bacteroides sp., assembly GCA_964646395.1. Taxonomy (GTDB): domain Bacteria; phylum Bacteroidota; class Bacteroidia; order Bacteroidales; family JACABE01; genus JACABE01. The sequence goes on along the minus strand of CAZYEM010000046.1, from coordinate 14,688 downwards.
GTAAACAATAATTAATTTCACATGAAAAGATCGTTTTTAATTGCATTTTTTGCAATAATCTTACTTATTTCAAATTCTAATTTAAGAAGTCAATGCGTAGTAATAGCAAAGATAGATACAGTTGTATGGAATACACCATACCATATTTGCCTTGGTGATTCTGTTGATTTAAATTCATTTGGAACTTGTGGTTTTTTGATGAATAATAATTTTAACAATTCAACTATAGGTGCAGGATGGCAAACAAATGTAACAGCCTTATATTCTAACCCATGCCCTCCAACTGGCTTACCAGCACAGGGAGTTGCTCTTTGGTTTGGTGCAAATGCTTATCCTCGCGAATTAATTACAATTGGTTATGATATGTCATTAGGTGGATGTTCCATTGACTGGGATATGAAATATGGAGGAAATCAAAATACTGCTAATTGTGAATCTCCTGATTTACCAACAGAAGGTGTTCATTTACAATGGTCAATAAATAATGGGGCAACCTGGACTCAATTCCCAGGTACTGATCAAGCACCATCAGGAGCTTTTGGTACTCCTGGTTATATTAATGGCAGCGGTGGATATTGGACTCCTGTTTCAGGAAATGCAGCAACCGGTCCTTATTATACCTGGAATCATTATCGTAATACTATGCCTGCAGGTTCAGTTTCTGCTAATACCAAAATCAGATGGTATCAGGATGTTGCCAGCGGAAATACTTTTGACCATTGGGGAATTGACAATGTACAGATCGTATGTCCTGCTTATGCTTACGTAGAATGGTCTTATGATGGAGTTACCAGTTTTTATGATTACAACCCACCACCTGTAACACCAACCACTCCAGGAACACATCTTTATATCGTATCAGTTGTCGATTTACTATCGGGTGCTAATGCTAAAGATACAATTACTGTTATTGTTCATTCTCCGGTTGTTGATGCCGGACCACCAAGTACTACAATTTGTACCGGCGATTCAGCAACATTGGTTGCATCTGGTGTTGGAATGTCAAATTTTCAATGGCTTACAAACCCAATTACCTTTAATGATTCATTAATAGTTAGTCCAACCATGTCAACAGTTTATACTGTTCAGGCACAAGATTATCTGGGTTGCAAGGCGAAGGATAGCATTTTGGTTAATTTCTATCCAAAACCAATAATTACAATTACAAACGGAAGTGCTTGTGAAGGTGATACTGCTATTTTATCTGCAAGTGGCGGATATTATTATCAATGGAGCAATGGAGATACAACCGCTTCAATTGCAGTTGGAATTACTACAACAACTACTTATCAGGTTACCGTAACATCTCTATTAGGTTGTAGCGATACTGCCTCTGCAACTGCTTCGATTAATCCGAAACCAATCATTCAATTAACGGATAATACAACAATTTGTATTGGTGATAATGCAACACTTACCGCTGGAGGAGGAACAAATTATCTATGGAGTACCGGTGCAACTACCCCTTCCATTTCTGTTAGTCCTACTTCTTTATCATCATATACTGTTGCCGTTACAGACGCTAATGGGTGTTTTGATTCTAAAAGTGTCGATGTTGATGTTATAGCACTTCCTGTACCAATGATTACGCAAGAAGTTGATACCATTTGCAAAGGAACTTCTACTACTCTTACTGCAAGTGGAGGAACTACATACTTATGGACAACCGGCGAAACCGCATCATCTATTTTGATTTCACCTTACGTAACATCTGTATATTCAGTTACAGCAAGCAATTCATTAAACAATGTAGTTTGTTCAGCAAATGCATCTACTCAAATGAATGTAAGAAACTGTAATATGATCTATATTCCCAACTCATTTTCTCCTTATGGATATAATACTGTATTTAAACCTTTAGGAGAAATTAAATCTGCAAAAAATTACTCATTCCAGATATTCAACAGATGGGGACAACTTATATTTGAGACTAATGATCCCGAACAAGGTTGGGATGGTAAATTGAATGGAGAGTTTGTTCCAAACGGAGCCTATATCTATTATCTGAATTTTGATAATGTTGATGAAAAATATGAAAAAGTTGGAACAGTAACTATTATCTTATAAGGAATTATCTTCAGAAAATAATTTTAAAAAAAGGAGAACTTAAAAAGTATCTCCTTTTTTTTATGAATCAAATTTTACACAACTTAAATTTTGTAATGCATAAATAATACATAATCAGAAATATAGTTCTTTGTTGTTTATTTATGGGGGAACACAAATATTTTCATAGCAAATGGATAAAATTGATAATTCAAGGTCTTTTAAAATTAAAAATGCATAAGCAAATTGTATGTAATAGTAAGTTTAATTATTTATGAAAGTGTTTCCCTGAAGACTCAAAATAGATAGTATGCTTTTTTTATTCTTCACCTTTCTATTTTGTTTTATTATTTTCAGAGCTGCTCATTTTACCTGAATTTAATTAAAATAATGCACTCCCAAATGATTGCGAAATTCATCTTTCAATGCCGGTAAATTTGGTTTATGATTATACAATGACCTAATATATTCTTTTGACTCTGTTTGCAAAGTTTTAATCTGAATCATCAATTTTAATATTTCTGCCATTTTACTGTAAGTTTTCCTGTTTTTTTCAAAAGATTTTATGTATTTATCACAATCATTCTTTATCATTCTAAAACAGTCACTTGGATATATATTTAAAATAGGTTTTAAAACAATATTAAAATCAAAATATAATGATAATTTTTCTTTTTCAATTGCAAAATTGAGAATATCAGCATATCGTACTTCTATTTCAAGAAGACTAATGTAAAATGCATCCTTATATTCTGTTTTTAAATTATCAACAAAAGTAATTTTTTGTTCTTCTGTAAAATAGTTTCTAAGAAGATAATAATGAGTAGTACTTTGTTTATATATCGTATAGTACTTTAGTGCCTGAACATACAAATTCTCTTGTTTTTCATTGTCAAGATTTTCAATTAAATAAGGACTAACAATCTCAGGAAATTTTTCAAAAGCCAACTTGGAAATACGATTAAAGTTTTCTGTATCATCTTTTGATTTATACTTCTCCATTAATTGCATTATAATGCTTGAATTAAATTCAGCATAGGTTTCAGCATTTTCTATCCAAAGAGATTCATTTTCTGTAATTTCTGCAATTTCTAATAATACAAAAGCCATTGAGAAACACTCAAGATTATTCTCCTGAATAAGATTGAAAAGGTAATGTGCGGTTTCTTTGTTGATTAACAAAATTTTAAATAAGCCTTCAAAATCAACCATTTCATAGATAATCTCTGAATCTTTTTCATTACCATTTTTATCTTTATATAGGTTAAATCGATCAAAGATAGTATCAAATACATTTTTAATCTGCTCTTCCGATTTTATAATTTGTTCTATTACCTTTAAAACAGTATTATATACTTCTAAATACAATGTAAATACTTCATCATCATAATCATTATAAAATATTTCGTATTCATTGTTACTAATTTCAGGCAGATTCTGAACTCCTTCATATAAACCTAATACTACATTAATGCCATCAATTAAATTACCTTTTCGGATATAATTTATGGCTTCATTGACAAAAGGATTTAAAGCATTTCTTATTGCTTCATAAGCTTCGTCAATATATCCTTCATCATCGTAATATCCACCATCATAAGGATTGTAACTATCAACTATATCGTCAAAATCAACACCAGAGAGTTTATCTCTCACATTTTCAGCTATTTTGTCAATTTCCACATAAAAAATAGTTTTGCTGTTATCAGATTTTTTCTCAGTAAATTTTACAAACTGATTTTGTAAATCCGTGTCTTTTTTTAATAATTGAGTAAGAAAATTAAGTTTTACCAATGTATCGGTATTTTTGTAGCAATCATTAAATGAATCAGTAATAACAGAATTTTCGGAAAATAAATTTTCCGATTTTTCAATAATATCTCCGTTTAAAACTGCTAAAGCCAAGGCAACTGAATGTTTGCAAATACCTTCATAATCATAAGGGCAATCGCAGAAAAAATCCAGTTCATTTTCTGAGGTGTCAAGATACACAGAATAAAGCGATGAACCTTTTACAGTACTTTCATAAACATTTCCTTTTTTAACAATTTTATTTACAAATCCTCTATTATAATAATCTTCACCCTTTTTATAACTACTCTGGGTTGCAAGTTCCATAATATCTTCTAAATCAAAAGTAATCATATTTATAGTTTTTAATTAATGAATATTTTCAATGCTTTCTTAAATTTATTCTGAGTTAACTTCACTCTCCAATTCTTTTATTCTTTCCTTAAGTTTTGAAATTTCAGATTTCTGGATAAATATCATAATAAGCAATGCAGAAATTTCTAAAAACCAACCTAAACTATTATATAATTCATTACTAACAATGTTTTTATTTCCTATTAGCATCCCTGAAAAAAAGAGAAGTACTGGAAGAATTTTAATTATTATTTCTTTTGTTTTCATATTGTTACTTTTATCGTAATATTGTAACACTCCCTTTGTGTTGAGTTGTATTTTGTTTAAAATCAAGCAGATTTAAAATATAAAAATAAACACCATCCGCACAGGCATTGCCATGATTATGCATAGTTCCATCCCATAAAATTGCAGCATCCTTTGTTTCAAAAACCAAAACACCCCAACGATTAAACACTTGCAAATAATAGGATTTATAGTTTCTGGCTATGATTTCAAATTTATCATTTATACCATCTGTATTGGGTGTGAAAATATTGGGAATTTTTATTTCAGAATTAAGAGTATCAGGATTCGGATTGGGAATGGGAGGATTAATATTTGGAAGACATAATTTAACACAATTGGTGTCAGGGACAAAACGCCATAAATCAGCTAAAAAATTACTATACGTTTGTCCTCCAAACATCCATAGATTTCCTTGTTTATCCATCCAGGCTCCACTACCTCCTCTTCCCCCCGGTTTATTATTTGGAGAAGAAACCTGATAATTTCCATAAACTACTGTTTCATTATTATTAATTGATCCATTTATTCTGATCCATTTATTATTAAGATAATCATATCTCCAAAAATCAGATAATGTTCCAAAAGAAGGAGATGTAATAAACCCTCCATAAATCCATAAACCACAATCATCTGTCCAACACTGCCGAGTTTCAAATCTACTCATGGGAACGTTGTTTATATAGGGAATACAGAGATCTCCATAAGAACCCAAAGAATTAAATACATTTTCCCCTGAAATCCATACCCAAATATTTGAATCAACATTATATTTCCAAATGTCATTTAATAAACCACTACCAATAGAAGGTTCTGTTATATTATTTCCAGAACCAAAAAAATAAAAATTATTTGTTTTATCATAAAATGATGTATAAGAACACCTACCTCCAGGATTATTAGTTGAATCAATAACACCTTTTTGTCCATAATTTATTGATGTATTTGGAGTTGCATTACCAAAGATCCAAGTCCATTTATTATTAGATATATCATATCTCCACAAATCATTATAATATTTTTTTTGTATAATATCGTGATATAATCCACCATAAAACCATAAATTATTAGAATTATCAATCCATGTACAATTATTTTCTTCAATTGGAGGAGGACAATTATTGGATGAAGGAACACCTTTTATGCCATAATTAGTTACATAATTAAATGAATTTGATCCACTTTCCCAAGTCCATTCATTAGATGCAATATTGTATTTCCATAAATCTTGACTAACATCAGTTACAGGAACACTCCCAATATAAGTAAAACCACCATATAACCATAAATTATTGTTGTTATCTTTCCAAGCCATTGCACCATAACCTCTTGCAGGAGGGCTGTTGGTTGAAGAAGGAACACCTTTAATCCCAAAGTTACCCATATCATTTGGAATATTACTTCCACTCATCCATGTCCATGTATTATTTTGTGGTGTAAAACGCCATAAACTATTATATAAATATGTACTCCATTGATTGTTAATATTATAAACCCCTCCAAATAACCAAAAATTACCGGCAGTATCAGTCCATGAACAAGCTTCGTACAATGCTGGTGGATAGTTCGCTGTGTCTGGGACACCTTTGATTCCAAAAACCCCAAGTGAATAAGGAGTATTTGGTCCTTTCATCCAGGTCCATTCGCCCATAGTTTGTCCAGTTAAACTTACTGAGCTTATTAATAAAAACAGAAATATGAGCTTTTTCATCTCTTTTCCTTTTCTCTTTTTTCAGGATTTGTTTCAAATTCAGATAATATAATACCTTTATTATCTATTACATAACCTTTTCCATTTTGTATCACGCTGGCTTTGGCATCTTTAAAAGGATAAGCTGCATCATATTGGAAAGGAATAATAGTATTGTTTTGATAATCAATATATCCCCATTTCTGGTTTTTATAAACAGGTATCAAGTCTTCTGATACTGAATATCCATAATCGTATTCCAAAGGAATTTGTAATTCTCCTTTTGTATTGATATAGCCTGTTTTTTCGTTAATTACAACTCTGGCTAAACCTTCGGTAAAATCATAAGCAATATCAAACTTAAAATCAATAACGGTTTCTCCTTTCTGATTGATATAACCCCATTTGTCATTTTGTTTTACTCTTGCAAGTTCATTAAAAAACAGGGAAGCATCATCATAGATTAAAGGTAGAATGACTTTACCTTTTGTATTTATAAAACCTCTTTTGCGATCTTTTATAACAAGTGCAACTTCATCTTTAAAATCAGAACCAGCATCGTAAATGGGTTCAACAATTATTTTTCCGGTATTTTCTTTGTATCCTACTTTATAATTTTCCTGAAACTTGATGGGTATTTGCTGAGCCATAATAATTAATGGATTCATACTTATAAATAAAATAATAATTCCTATTTTTTTCATATTGTTTTTTAGATTGATTTTACAAATTTACATAAAACATATTTTTAATTTAAAACTCATTTAATTGAATAAAACAATAAGTGATGGGGTTGACCTTAGACATATTGTCACTTTATTTAAAAACCGTTTAATTGCATGGTTACTGTGGGTATCAGCATCAGAAATCCAACTATGGTAAGTAAAAGTATAAGAGGCCATGCCCATTTAAACCATTTATTAAATGGAACACGGGCTATTTCCAATACTCCTATCAAAACTCCTGAAGTTGGTGTAATCAGGTTGGTAAATCCATCGCCAATATGAAAAGCAGTAACTGTTGCCTGTTTCGACAAACCTATCATTTCGGAAATATCCCTTAATATTGGCATTATTAGAGCTGCTTTGGCAGTACCAGAAGTGATAATCATATTTAAACCCGATTGAAAAACATACATCAGCGAAAGCGTGGCAATATTGCCCAATCCCATCATCGAACGTGAAATTCCATGTAAAATGGTATCTATTACTTTGCCATCTTCCAATATTACAATAATCCCACCTGCAAGACCCACTACCAGAGCGGCTGACATGATGTCTTTGGCTCCTGCAACAAACAGTTTGGTAATATCATTTGGCCCCTTACCCATTGCCATTCCAGCTATTAAAGCCATTGTGAAAAAAAGTGCTGCAATTTCCATCAGACTCCAGTCGAAACCCATTACACCAACCATCAGATAGGCAATAGTAAATAACAACAGATTCAATACAAAATACTGCATTGATTTTTTAGCTGTAATATATCCGAAAATGGCAAACATTACACTTAATACCGGCAATAAAGGCATAGTAAAAACAGACGGTCCTATCTTTATACTGTTCATTGGCATGAGTATAGCATATATTACAGATACCAGCAATACTATTGCATAAGCTATCCATGTTTTGTTCAATGATGGCATACACAAATCCTGAGTTGCATTACTATGGTGCAAACGCCAGTATTCATCCTCATTATAAACGGGCGATTTCTTAGGATTCTTCTTTATTATAGCAGCATAACGCAATACATAGCCAATACCCACAACGTTAACAACCAACCAGATTACCAAACGGTATTCGATACCTGAAAACAAAGGTAAGCCTGCAATTTCCTGTGCAATACCAAGTGTAAACGGATTGAGCAGACATCCTGCAAAACCGATTCCAGCGCCTATAAAACACATACAAACCCCTACTATGGAATCGTAACCCATTGAAACTGCTAATGGAACAAAAATAATGACAAAAGCTATGGTTTCCTCGCTCATGCCAAAGACAGCTCCAAAAAAACTGAACATCAGCATTACCAATGTAATAATAATATTGTTTACTCCCAGTTTGTTGAACAGCCAATATTTTTCGAGCTTTTTACTTTTTATCAGAAATGAATTTACGCCGGCATCAATTGCTTTGCTTTCGTTTAGAATCCAGAAGGCACCTCCAAGAATTAAAATGAAAACGATAATCTTTGGCGATCGAACAAAACCTTTGTAGAAGGCTGAAAAAATTTGCCAGGTTTGTGGTTGCTGATCTACCTGATGATAAGAATCTGTTTGAATTACTTCTCGCTTGTTTCCATTGGTTTCTATGGTTTGACGGCTGAATTCACCAGCAGGAACTATCCAGGTGGTTATAGCGGCCAAAAGAATAATGAAAAACACAATTACATAAGTGTGTGGAAATTTCTTGTTGAGCATAAATTGATTTTTTTTCAAAAATAAAGATTTTATGGATACAAAAGGAATTTATTTGGTAATTTGATTTAATTAGTTTTTAAAGAAGATAAAATAAATCTAAAATAGCATTTAATCAACAAGTGTTTTACTGAAAAATGCAGTTAAGTTATAATAAATTATTGCGTACTATAATGCTGTTTATTTCACATAAAGAGGAAGTTATGAGGTGATATCGGATTTGTTGCCATTTGTCTTGAGTATTCTAAGACCGGCTATAGTTTTAACGGGATCTCTAAGAATTGCTTTTTATTCGTTTAACTTCAAATAAAAATCCTTTCTTCGATAAATTCTGCCATAGTAATTTAAATTGTAAACTGAGGGTTTTAAAAATCTTATTTGTCTCATAAAATCAAATTTTCAGTACCCCTTTTATATTTTTCTAAAATTCGCAAGAAATTCTATTAGTGTTTTATTAATAAGCAGTTGCAAGTTTTTTTTCTTCTTTTGATTATTTTATAAGAATTTGTGAAATTCGTGTAAAATAAAAATAAATCTTTGGATTTAAGGATTATAATTAAATAATATTTGTTATTTTTGACGAAACAAGTAATGTTTTTGGAAATTAATTTTTAACTATTTTAATTACAACGCAATATCAAATAAATATCATGACTTTTTATAATTAATTTTCACTGTTTTTAAGTGTTTTTTGTAGGATAATTCATTTTGGTTTATTAAATAGCTATGGAATTAATAAAAATTTCTTCAGAGCATAAGATTAAAGAATTATTTGATAATCATTTTCATAATCTGGTGTTTCATTCATTTAAGATAACGAATGATTACAGCCAGTCCGAAGAGATTGTTCAGGATATATTCGTTAAAGTATGGCAGAATTTTGAGCAAAGCGAGCATATTTCCGACTTCAAATCCTATCTTTATAAAGCAGTTCACAATTCAAGTCTTAATTACCTGCGGCACATAAAAATCAAACAGAAATACAATGAAGAAGTTACAAGAAATTATGATGATTTTGAAAATTCGGCCGAAGAAACAATAGTTGAAACTGAAAACAACATGCGGATACATCTGGCAATAAGCAAACTACCTGAAAACTGGAAAGAAGCCATTATTTTTAGTAAATACGACAAACTCAAATATCACGAAATTGCAATAAAGATGAATATATCACAAAAAACTGTAGAAAAGTATATATCAAAAGCATTGCAGTTCCTGCGAAAAGAACTAACTGATTTACTGATAACAGTTGCAATATTATTAAATTTTATAAGATAAGTGTAGGGTAAAATAAAAAACGATTGTTTTATATTTAGAAAGCGATGAAAAAAGCAAAAGAACATATTGATGAAACCATATTACTCAAAATAATTGAGAATAGGGCTGATGTTAATGAGCAAAACCTTTTTAACAGTTGGATAGAATCTTCTGATATGCATGCAGCAGAGTTTGAGCAACTAAAAAAGGTTTACCAATTAGAATTAATCAATAAATTAAACAAACAGAAAAACTGGGAATCAGTGGTGCAAAAAGTTAAAGAAAATAAAGCAGTGCCTGATTATATTGAACTACCCGCAGAACAAGTTCCAATATTTAAATTACAAATGAGGACTTATATGCGCTATGCCGCCATACTTCTGATTATTCTGGGCGTTTCGTTCCTGATTAAAACCATCGTTTTCGATTCTCAGCAGCTTACCATCTCCGGTAAGGATTTGAAACAATATGAAGCATATACACTTGCTGATGGTTCGAAGGTTTATTTAAACGGAAATTCAGAAATTTCATTTTCAAAGAAATTTGGAATAAAAGAACGAAAAATAACACTTAAAGGGGAAGCTTTTTTTGAAGTTCAGCGAAATGAAAAAAATCCGTTTGAAATAACAACCGGCAAAACCACCACAGAAGTTTTAGGAACAAGTTTTAATGTGTATTCAGATTTATCAGGGAAAGTGAGATTATCAGTTGTTACAGGAGTTGTTAGTTTTTATTCCGACAAAAAAGAAAATGGGCTTAAGCTTATGGCAGGCGAACAGGGATTATTTAATCCTGAACTGCAAAAAATTGTGAAGGATAAAAATGTGGATATGAATTTACTGGCATGGAAAACCGGAATTCTATATTTCAACGAAACTCCGATTACGGATGCATTTGGTTTACTTCAAAAGCAATATTCACATGTATTTGTATTTGAACCCAAACAAGAAAGCATACCTACAATAACTACAACAATTGATAATCAGACACTGGAAGCTGTTTTGGAGGAATTAAATCTTTTATTAAACACCAAAAATGTTACCAGAAATGACACGATTTTTTTCAAATCCATCGGTAAATAAATTAATATTTCTTTTTTGTATCCTGTTTTCAGTTCAAATAAGTTTTGCGCAAACCGAATTACTCGAACGTAAAATTAATGTAACAGATTATAAAGGAACCGCAAAAGGATTTTTAGATCAGATAAGCCGGAAAGAAAATATTGTTTTTGCTTATTCGAGTGAAATATCTCTAAATTATGAGGTTAGTTTTAGTAAGAAGAAATTGACTCTTAAAGAAATTCTTGATATTCTGACTAAAGGAAAACAAATAGGATATAAAGTAATCGGGGATAAAGTTCTGCTTTTTGCAATCAAAGAGTCATCTGTTCAGGTTGAAAAAATAACATTAAATATCGTAAAAGGAATCGTAAAAGATTATCATACAAAAGAGCCTCTGGGATACTGCAATGTTGCTATAAAAGGAACAAATAAAGGAGCAATTACAAATATTGAAGGTGCATTCAGTTTAACTGCAGATGTATCAAATGATATTTTACTTATTTCCTATCTTGGTTATGAAGCACAGTCAATTGAAGCTTCAGTTTTAGTAAAGAAACCTGAAATCTATCTTCAGAAAAAAGAAGTTCTTTTAAAAGAAGTAGTCATACATTCAAATGTTGATTATTTGTATGATGTATTGGATAAATGTAGAAATAAGTTGCTGACAAATAAGGCCGAAAGAACGTCTAAAGTTTATTTTGGTCTGGAAACCAGATTGAAGTTACTATCCGGCGAATACTCAACGGATAGTAATTGGACAATTTTGAAACTGGACTCAAATCAATTGCAGGAAGAAAAACCGGTTGAGCTACTTGAATGTCTTTACAATGCACAACTTAAAGGGACAAAAGTGAATGAACTGGATTTTAAGAATGGGAGACTAGCACTTGCTTCTAATAATAATTATTTTATTAATATGGGTTCTTCAACTGCTATTAGCGAATTATCGCTTACCAGAGATAATGGGATGTATCCTGTTATTCCGTTTCAATTTAATAAAAGAGCCTTAAGAAAAAACTATATTATTGAACTTGGCTATTTTGATGGGAAATATTATAACATTACGTTTTTTTCCAGAAACAATAGTAAAAATGTTTTTAAAGGCGAAGTTTGGATTGATGCTTCCAATTATAATCTTATTAAAATACATCTGAAGGCTGATAATACTGAAATCCATCCTTTTTTGCCCAATTTCCCAAGAGATACAATTAAAGATGTATCATTCGATATTACAAATACATACAGAACAGAACAGGATTTAAGCTGTCCTGATCATTTTGTTTTTAACTACAGTATTACCTATCTGAGCAGAAAAGATAGTAGTATGTTTCTTACTCAAAAAAGGCTCAACAGCATCATAAAGTCAAAAAGTATTATGTATTTTTACGATTATGATCATCCGTTTATATTGCCATATTTTGATTATACGGATAATCTTTTTGGAAGAGACGATTACTATAAGATTTCCTTTATACCTTATAATGAAGCATTATGGAACAGCGAGAATATTGTATTACATACAGAAAAACAAAAGAAAGAATACGGATTACTTTCAAATAATGGTCAATTAAAAGATTATCGGCAAGGGAATTATAGTTCGGGATTTATGGCAAACTTACCAGGTTATAGTTTAAACATAGCACATTTTGCATTTTATTATCCTTATTGGGATTCATTAAAACGTGTTATTCCATCAAGAACCGGTGAAAATTTTAAAACCTTATCAAAAGAAGAAATCAACTCAAATATAAAGAGTGACCTGTATAAGCTAAAGGTTCAGATATTGCTTGATATTGTTGAAAATGGCGACACATTGAAATCTAAAACATACACCGTATTTGATAATGAGCAAACTTTTTATTATTTGCCAACTAACTATTATACCAATGCTTTTCTGAATATATATTTTGATATTTGGGAAATTGAGAGGCGAAAACTTCAACAAAAATTAGAATCCGGCAATTATAATCTGTCTCAGATTAATGAAATCTATTATCGCTCTATTGAAAATATGAATACAATATCAGAAAAGTATATTAAAGAAGTGAGTGTAGGCGAAAATGAAAAAATGTTGAAAAAGTGGAATGATTATGTTCTCGAAAAATTAAATATTGATAATATGAAACTGGTTGAGAACAGTGAAAAAAAAGCAGACTAACAGATATATATTTAAAATGAAAGCAGTTATTTTAACTAAATTTGGCTCGCCCGATGTGCTAAAGGTTGGTGAAGTTGAAAAACCTAAACCAAAAGAGAATGAAATTCTTATAAAGATTCATTCAACATCTGTAAATTTTGCTGATTTATTGATAAGAGATTTCAAATCAATTACTCCTCGAAAATTCAATATGCCATTTTTGTTTTGGCTTTTTGGTAAAATGTATTTTGGCTTTTATAAGCCCAAAGTGAAAATACTTGGAAGTGAGTTTTCTGGGGAAGTTGAAGCTGTTGGGGAAAAGGTGAAACGATTTCAAAAAGGCGAAAGTGTATTTGCTTATACTGGACCACGAATGGGAGCTTATTCTGAATATATCTGCATGAAAGAAAATGACATTGTTTCAGCAAAACCAGCAAATATGACTTATGCAGAAGCTGCTTCAGTTCCTTATGGTGCAATTATGGCCTTAAATCTGATTAGGAAACTGAAGATAAAGGCAAAACATAAAGTGCTGGTTATAGGTGCATCAGGAGGAATTGGTCCTGCTGTCGTTCAACTTGCAAAATATTATGGAGCTTATGTAAATGGCATTTGTGGTACACAAAGATTAGAATTTGTAAAAAATCTGGGTGCCGATAAAGTTATTGATTACACCAACGAAGATTTTACTAAAAGTACTGAAAAATATGATTTTATAATTGATATTTTGGGTAAAAGTAGGTTTGGATTTTGCAAAAAGGTATTGAATACAAATGGAAGTCTTATTTATGTCAGTTTTAAATCAAGACAAATTTTTCAAATGATTCTGACTTCATTATTTAGCAAAAAGAAAGCAAAATGTTTATTATCTGCAGAAAAACAGATTGATTTGATTAATATCAAAGAACTTATTGAAACGGGAAAAATAAAGACTTTTATCGATAAAAGCTATCCGCTAAATGAAGCTGCAGAGGCTCATAGATTTGTTGAAAAAGGAAATAAAAAAGGAAATATTGTAATAAATGTAACATATTAATAAATTTTATACTAAAAAAATGAAAAAAATAATCAAATTTGGAGAAACCGTTGAAGGATACGATATCCCTGTTTTAAATGAACGGGAAATTCGAGCGGCTGCAGGTATATTGTTTTTGGCAACCTTCTTATCCTTAATGTTCATACTTTTTAATGGGAACTTTGTACCAATTAAATATGTAATACTATTCTTTATGTTGGATTTTATAATACGGGTTTTCATAAATACAGGGTTTTCTCCAACTTTGATACTTGCACGCTTAATAGTTAAAAATCAAACACCTGAATATGTGGGTGCTGCCCAGAAAAAATTTGCCTGGATTATTGGTGTACTATTGTCAGCTACCATGTTTGTCTTTTTTATTATCGTAAATGCTTATAGTGCTGTTACAGGTATTATTTGTCTTATTTGTCTCATATTCCTGTACTTCGAATCGGTATTCGGCATTTGTCTGGGATGTATGTTTTATCCGTTATTTTACAAAAAGAAAATGCAACTTTGCCCGGGCGATGTTTGTGAAGTAAAAGAAAAACAGGATATTCAAAAAGTTTCAATTGGTCAGATTCTGATATTACTTACATTTGTTGCAGCTATCGTTCTTAGTGTCTATTTATT
>CAZYEM010000045.1:0-20186 GCA_964646395.1 uncultured Bacteroides sp. | reverse complement strand
AAAGCGGTATTAAATACATCGATTATAAAGATGCAGACTTTTTATTGAAATTTATCAATGAACAAGGTAAAATTCTTCCAAGAAGATTAACCGGAACTTCAAATAAATATCAGAAAAAAGTTTCACAGGCAGTTAAAAGAGCAAGACATCTTGCTTTATTACCTTATGTAGCGGATTTATTAAAATAAGGAGGGAATAAAAATGGAAATAATTTTAAAACAAGACATAAATAACTTAGGTTATAAAGACGATCAGGTTAAAGTTAAAAACGGATATGCCCGTAACTATCTTATTCCTCAAGGATTTGCCGTAATGGCAAGTGAAACTAACAAGAAAATTCACGCTGAAAATCTAAAACAACGTGCTTTTAAACTGGAGAAAATCAGAAATGAAGCCGAAACTTTTGCAAAATCATTGGAAAATGTAGTTGTTAAAATTGGTGCTAAAGCTGGTGCAAGTGGAAAAATCTACGGATCAGTTAATTCTATCCAGATAGCTGAAGCTTTAAAAGAACAATTCAATATTGAAGTTGATCGTAAAAAAGTTGTAATTATTGGTGAATCAGTAAAAGAATTAGGAACTTACAAAGCTAAAATCAATCTTCACAAAGAAATTAAAGCTGAAATCAGTTTTGAAGTATTTGCTGAATAGTTAGCTGAATAATATTTTATAAAAAACCCGGTTAATTTGCCGGGTTTTTTTATTTTTGCATTATGCTTTCAAAAAACAAAATCAAATATATCCTTTCTTTGAAATTAAGTAAATTCAGAGACGAATACCAGCAATTTATTGCCGAAGGAGATAAATTGGTTTGTGATTTATTATTAAGCAATTATAAGATTTCGGATATTTTTGCAACAAAGGATTGGATTTATAACAATACTGTTTCCAACGCTATAACCGTTACTGAGGTTACTGAAAACGAACTAAAAAGAATAAGTCAGCTTTCCACACCTAACAAAGTTGTTGCAATTCTTGATTATAAAACAATTCCTGAATTTAACAATGCTGTTTTTAATGAATTAATACTCATGCTCGACGAAATTAAGGATCCGGGTAATATGGGTACTATTATAAGAATTGCTGATTGGTTTGGAATTTCAACTATAATTTGCTCCCATCATTCAGTGGAAATTTATAATCCCAAAGTAGTTCAATCAACAATGGGATCAATTGCAAGGGTTAATGTAATTTATACTGATTTAAAAACTTTTCTTAACAAAGTTCCCGAAAATATTCCAATTTACGGAACTTTACTAGATGGCGAAAATATTTATGATCAGAATTTGTCTGATAATGGCATAATAATTGTAGGTAATGAATCAAGAGGGATTTCTAAGGAAATTATTCCATATATTACTAAAAAAATATTGATTCCATCTTATGCACAAAATAAAGAAAGCAAAGCTGAATCACTTAATGCCTCGGTTGCAACAGCAATTGTTTGTGCCGAATTTAAACGAAAATTTAAATAATCTAAATCTGTAATATCAATTAAAAATTTCATAAATGAAAAAAACACTTATTATTTTAGTACTATTTGCAACAACTACAATCTTTAACAGTTGCAAAAAGGATAGCAATGGCAATATTATAGTTGCCTCAATGTCAGCCAAAGTAAATAATACCGACTGGTCTTCTTCTGTAAGAACTTGCACAAAAAATAGTAATACAATAGTTTTGACCGGAACTTCAATTGATGGAAAAACTATTGAAATAAAAATTACTCCTGACGTTGCAACAGAAAGTCTTGTGACTAATGTAGATTATAAAATCGGAATCGGTTCATTTTACAAACCAACTGTAAATGCGAGTACAACAGATATTTATTTTGCATTAACCGGTACTATCAGATTAACTCAACTTGATATGACAAGTAAACTCGTTTCCGGAACATTTAGCTTTAATGGTTCTACTACCGGAATTACTTTAGTTACAATTTCAAATGGAACATTCAGTAATGTTTCGTTTATCGGTTCATAATTAATTTAGAAAGCATATAAAAAAAAGATGAGTGTAAAAAACACTCATCTTTTTTTGTTAATGCAACAATTGCTTTTATTCATTGTTAATATAGAAAAAAATAATAATGTTAAAAATACTAATACCCGCAATAGTCTTAATTGGACTTGCTTTTTTGGGGATAGCCATTAAAATGTTCTTTATAAAAGGCGCAGAGTTTAAAAAGAGTTGTAGCTCAGTAGATGCAGGAAACGGTCAGAAAATTGGATGCAGTTGTACGTCAGATGTTCATGAAGAATGTGTAAATTATTCAAAGCATCATGGCTAATCTTTAATTTCTTCCAATAATTCTTTTAAACCATTACTTGTGAATGTTTTTAGGTTTCCATTTTCATCAGAATAAATAAAATAGGCTTCAATATTCTTGTTTTTCAATAAAAATTCTTTTGACTTTTCAAGTCCCATAACCATAAATGCGGTTGCATAAGCATCAGCTTCCCAGCATTTATCGGCTAAAACAGAGGCGCTTAACAATGTATGTTTTACCGGATAACCTGTTTTAGGATCAATAGTATGTGAATATCTGATTCCATTTTCTTCATAATATTTACGGTAACTCCCCGATGTTGCAAGTGCCTTATTATTAAGTTTTACTTTTGCTTCCAATACTCTTTCATCATTCGATTCTTTTGATGGTTTTTCAATTCCAACAATCCAGGAACTATTATCTTGTTTGTTTCCTTTACCTATAACTTCACCACCAATATCTATCAAATAATTATTAATACCTTTGCTTTCTAGGAATTTTGCTATTACATCTGAAGAATACCCTTGAGCTATTGCATTAAAATCAATTTTTGTATTTGAATTTTCTTTACTGATTTTTCCATCAATAATTTTTACAGTTTTATATCCAATAAATTTTAGCAAACTATCTATTTTAGTTTGGTTTAATTTAGTTCGGCTCTCATATCCAAATCCCCATGCATTTACCAATTGCCCTACAGTTACATCAAAAGCTCCCTCCGTTTCTTCCGAAATCTTCATAGATTTATTAAAAATATCGGTAAATATACTATCCAAAGCAATTGTAGAATCATTTCTGTTTATATTACATATCAAGGAATTTGGTTCCCATAAAGATACACACATATCAAAAGCATCTAATATTGAATCTATTTGCACCTGATAATTAGTTGAGTTTTCATCATAATATGTTATAGCATAATAAGTACCTTGTGCTTCGCCATTGAATTTTACCAAATTCAGATTCTTTTTTTGATTACATGATATAAACAATGTAATCAAAGCTAAAAATAATACAGTTTTTTTCATACGATTTTTTAAATTAGTGCAAAATAACATATTTTTTTGTAATATTGAAAGGTTTATAAGGAGCTTTATTATAATATGTTTTAACTTTGCCCAAATAATCAAGTATATGATGAAAAAAGAACCTTTTTTACAAAATTTCCCCAATTCTTTCAAAATAATAAGTTTAATAGTTATAATAATAATATGTGTTTTTCTGCTTAATTTAGTTGGAATATTAATTGCTATTCCCATTTGGGGAAGTGAAATTATAAAAACAATGACAGAAGGAATTCGACTTGACATAAAAGAGAATATTAGCTTTTACAAATTTTTACAGATATTTAATCATTTGGGGATGTTTTTAATTCCATCAGTACTTTTTGCTTATTTTGTTAAAGGAAATATAGGTAGATATTTAAAAATAAATCATAGCCCAAAAATCTTTACACTTATTTCTGGAATTTTATTAATAATTGTATGTTTACCATTAATAAACTGGTTAGTAATGATTAATGAGATGATGACATTTCCCGAATCACTCTCCTATATAGAAGTATGGATGCGAAAATCAGAAGAAAATGCCATGCTTTTTACAAATGAATTTTTAAATGTAAACAATATCGGAGGATTAATAATAAATTTAATGATGATAGCTGTAATTCCTGCGATTGGCGAGGAATTCATGTTTAGAGGTGTTTTACAAAAACTCTTCAAAGATTGGATTGGAAATGCTCATATTGCTATCATTCTGTCTTCATTCTTATTTAGTGCAATGCATCTTCAGTTTTTCGGTTTTTTACCACGATTTGTATTAGGTATGCTATTAGGATATCTTTTTTATTTTAGTAGGAATTTGTGGATTCCAATAATTGCACATTTCTTTAATAATGGAATTGCAGTTCTTATATATTATCTGAATAATAATAAGATAACCAATACAGATATTGACAAATTAGGTAGTACAAAAGATGATTACATATTAATTATTGGAAGTCTGATTTTCATAATAGTTTTGATGATGAGTATTTATAAACGGGAACATAGTAGGATAAAGAGGATAATAAAAAAGGAGGATTAAAAATCCTCCTTTTTCCTATTTATTTTAAAAATAAAATTTAATCATTGCCTGATACTTTTCCTCTTCTGGTGGCATAGGTGATTTTAAAAGCACCTACTTGTCGAAGTTCTTGCTTGATATCTGTAACAATACCCATTTTAACTTCTCCATCAACTTTAAGAGTAGAACTTAATAACGGACGATCAAACTCATTTCTTGCAGCTCTTTCCTTTTCGATAAATTCGCGGATATCTTTTACTTCCGCAAATTGATCATTAAGCTGAATACGAGGCTCTGTACCAAACATAGCTGTCTTTATTGGTTGACCTACATAAATACTGCTTGCCAGTGATTTTTTTTCAAGCTTTTGTATTTCTGTAGCTTGTGGAGGCAATACTCTTACAAATAAAGTTGCTTCACGCATATTTGTAATAACCATAAAGAAAAACAAAAACATAAAGATTATATCAGACATTGAGCCTGTGTTAATTGCAGGAATTTCTTTTTTTCCCTCTTTTCTAAAACGTGCCATTATTTTATTCCTCCTACATTTTTAGGTTCAGCTTCTGAAATACTAACAGGAATAGCTTTTTGAATTGCTTCTTTTTTTGCATCACTTGTTAAATCTTCAAAATTTCTACCAAATTTTTCCTTCGATAGTTTATCACGTAATTCATTAACTGCAGCAGTTAATTCATTTTGAACCATAATATACATCTCGTAGGAAGTTCCTCTGTCATTTTGCAATGAAACCACACCTTTTGAAACTTCAACATTACCCAACAAATCAATATATTTTATTGTTTTTTCAGGTAAATTGGGATCATTGGATGGATTAGAGAGAAATTCAACAGTTTTATCCTTAAGAGTGGAAATATCTCCTAAACTTCCCCTTACCAACAATTGATCATTGGCATTAACCAAAACAGAAAATATATTTCGCTCCTTGATTTTCGGTGGTGGTTCATCACTTGGAGGTGGAGGTAACTTTCTTGTAATCCCCATATCTGTGTTAATCGAAGATGTTAACAGAAAAAAGGTAAGCAGCAAGAAAGAAATGTCTGCCATTGATCCTGAATTAATTTCCGGAATTTTTTTTGCCATAAAATTAATTATTTTAGCATTTTAGAAATAGCAGCATAAATCGTTGATCCTACAGCTGCGATTAACATAAAATAAAATATAATAAGACCTGTGCCAATTATTTTTGACAGTCCTGGATCAGTAGCTGTTTTTTCAAACAATGTCAAACTAACATCCTTTGAATCAGACAGTAAGTATGACAAAATAAATAATACTACAAATGCTACTAATGCAATAATTGTTACTTTTGAATTTCCAATATTGGATATTGTAACTTTAACTGAAAAAAACAGGAGTGCAAGTAATCCAATAGCTAATAATAAATACATTACTATTAAGCCAATATTAATTAATATATCCATATAATTAATTACTTTTTATTATTATGTTTCACCAAAATATCCATAAATGAGATAGTAGCATCTTCCATTGTATTAACAATACTTTCAACTTTAGTTACTAAGTAACTGAAAAATACCTGTAATACAATAGCAACAATTAAACCGAATACGGTTGTTAAAAGAGCCACTTTCATACCTCCGGCAACAACTGTTGGTGAAATATCGCCAGCTTTTTCGATAGCATCAAAAGCTTGAACCATCCCAACAACTGTACCTAAGAACCCAAGCATAGGACCTAAAGCGATAAATAAACCAATCCATGAAAGATTTTTTTCCAGTCGTGCCATTAAAACACCACCATAAGAAACGATAGATTTTTCTACAATTTCGATACCTTCATCAGTTCTGTCTAAGCCCTGGAAGAAAATACTTGCTAATGGACCACGAGTGTTTTTGCAAATTTCTTTTGCTGCCTGAACTCCACCTGTTGTTAAGGCTGTTTCAACACTATTTAATAATTTTTGAGTGTTTGTTGTTGATAGATTCAAATAAATAATTCTTTCTACAACAAGAGCTAAACCTAAAATAAATACAATAAGAATAGGAGCCATCCATACGGCACCACCTTCAATAAATTTTTCTTTCATTACCTGATGGAAAGACTTGTTTTCGTCAGCAGCTGCCTGCAGTGCTGCAGCATCTTCAGCTGTGGTTTCAGCTTGTACATTAGAATCAACTGCTGCAGCCTGAGCTGTAGTATCAGTTACTTGTTCGGTTTTTACATCTGCTTTTTTCTCACCTTGAGCAAATACAACATTTGATGCACCTAAAGTTAGCATTCCTGCTAATGTAAATAAAGCAATTAATTTTTTCATAGTTACTTTTTTGAATTAATTTTTAATTTTTATTGCTAAATACTTAATTTATTTAATTGTTTAAAATTTTCTTTTCCAAAATTTTGCGGAGAGGGTGGGATTCGAACCCACGATACGCTTTTGGCGTATACACACTTTCCAGGCGTGCGCCTTCGACCACTCGGCCACCTATCCAACTTATTTTAACACTCTCGATTTCTCTTCTAAAATCAAGCGGCTAAATTACAAAAAAAAAAGACTTCAAAAACTTTTTTATTTCTTTTTTTATATTTACGTTTTTTTTCTGCTTTTATTGCTTAAAAATTTAATCATGTGTTAGTTCACCTCTAAGTGATAATTGCAATTGTTTAATAATTTCAATATTAGTTAAATTTTTACCTAATAAAAACATGAGTTTGGCTATTGCAGATTCTGTTGTAATATCATATCCACCAATCACGCCAATCCTACCTAAATCTATACTGGTTTCATATTTACCAATATCAACACTTCCCGATTTACATTGTGTAACATTAAATATTATAATTCCATTTGAAATTGCTTCTTCTAATGCTGTAATAAACCATTTTTCAGTTGGAGCGTTTCCCGATCCATATGTTTCCATTACAATAGCTTTTAGTCCGTTAATTGCAAGCATCGATTTTACGACATTTTCAGAAATTCCCGGAAATAATTTTAATATTGCAACATTGGAATCTAATTTATAATGAACTTTTAGTTTTTTGAAATTTGGCTTTAAAATCAGATGTTTTTTGTATCTGATATAAACACCCACTTTTGCTAAAGCTGGATAATTTCCTGAAACAAATGCTTCAAAATTTTCTGCATTGAATTTGTTCGTTCTGTTTCCTCTATATAATTTATTTTCGAAACAAATGCAGACTTCAGGAATTAAAGGTGTATCATCTTCTTTAGCTGCTGCCATTTCAATAGCATTTATAATATTATCGCGTCCATCTGTTCTCACAACCCCTAAAGGCAATTGAGATCCCGTGAAAATAATGGGTTTATTCAGATTTTCGAGCATAAAACTTAAAACAGAAGCTGTATATGACATGGTATCAGTTCCATGCAAAACCACAAAACCATCATAGGATTCATAATTTTCCTCAATTATTTTTGCTAACTTTATCCAGAAATCAGGTTTCATATCTGAGGAATCTATTAGAGGATCAAAAGAAAATGAATCAATTTTATAATTAAAGTTTTTTAATACAGGTATTGATTGATAAAGTAAATCCATATTAATAGGATGCAAAGCTCCCGTTAAAGGATCTTTTATCATTCCAATTGTACCACCTGTATAAATAACTAAAATAGACGCCTTTATTTCCATTGAAATCAGAAATTAAATAATTTTCTTGCATTTCTGGTTGTAACTTCCGCTACTTCTTCTATGGTAACTCGCTTTAATTCTGCTATTTTATGAGCAATTAAAGGCAAATAAGAACTTTCATTTCGCATACCCCTATATGGTGATGGAGTTAAATATGGAGCATCTGTTTCTAAAAGAATATGTTCTAAATCGATGTGTTCAATAACTTTATCAAGACCAGAATTTTTAAATGTTACAACCCCTCCTATCCCAAGGAAAAAATTCATTTCAATAATATCCATTGCCTGTTCATATGTTCCTCCAAAACAATGAAATATACCTTTTGATTTTTCATCATACTCATCTTTCAATACCTCAATGGCTTCATCAAAAGAACTTCGCGTATGTATTACAATAGGAAGATTGAATTCTTTTCCTAATGTCATTTGGTATCTTAATGCATATTCCTGCTCTTTACTAAAAGTTTTATCCCAATATAAATCAATACCTATTTCACCTATAGCATAATACTTCCTTTTTTTTAATTCTTTCTTTATTATTGTCAGTTCATCCAGATAATTTTCTTTAACAGACGTTGGATGTAATCCAATCATTGGAAAAATCTTACCAGGATATTCATTGCATAAAGAGTTCATTCTCTTTATTGTAGAACTATCAATATTAGGCATTAAAAAATATTCAACATTATTTTGAATTGCCTTGCTTATAACCTGATGTACATCTTCCTTATATTCATCAAGGTAAAGATGTGTATGAGTGTCTGTAAGTACCATTATGCAAAAATAGATTAATTTTTTAATCTTTTAATTCATATTTTTGTAAAAAATTTTATCATTTTGAAAATACTTGTAATAAGATTCAGTTCAATTGGAGATATTGTTCTTACTTCACCAATAATCAGGTGTTTAAAACAACAAATTCCTGATTCTGAAATTCATTTTCTTACGAAAGAAAATTTTTCAAATTTAGTTTTGAACAACATTTATATTGATAGAGTTCATATTTTTAAAACCTCTTTAAATGAAGTAATTTCTACACTTAAAGCTGAAAAATACGATTTGATTATCGACTTACATAAGAATATCAGATCGTTATACATAAAATTTATTTTAGGTGTAAAATCATATTCATTTAGAAAATTAAATTTTAAAAAATGGATACTGGTTAATTTCAAAATCAATATTTTACCTGATATTCATATTGTTGATAGATATTTTGAAACTACAAAAAAATTAAATATTGTAAACGATTATAAGGGAATTGATTACTTCATTTCAGAATATGAACAAGTTGGAATTAACAGTTTGCCTATAAACTTTCATTCGGGTTTTGCAATATTAGTAATTGGCGGGAAACATTTTACGAAACAAATACCCGACAACATTTTAAATGAATTATGTAAAACAACAAAAATCCCGCTCCTATTATTAGGCGGTAAAGAGGATTGGGAAAAAGCAGAGAATATAAGAAAATCAGCCGATAATCGGGATATTTTTAATGCTTGCGGCATATATAACATAAATCAATCCGCTTCTTTAATAGAAAAATCAAAATTAATAATTACATCAGATACAGGCTTAATGCATATTGCCTCCGCTTTTAATATTAAAATAATTTCTGTTTGGGGAAATACAGTTCCAGCATTTGGAATGTATCCTTATTTGCCAAAAGAAAAAAAATCAGAAATAATTCAGGTAAAAGGTTTAAATTGCAGACCATGTAGCAAAATTGGTTTTGAAAAATGCCCAAAAAAACATTTTAACTGCATGAAAAAAATTGATATTTCATTATTAAACAAACATTTACAATAGATGACAGATTCTGCAATCGCTTTTGAAAGACTACTCGAAATAATGGACAAACTTCGTGAAAATTGTCCGTGGGATAAAAAACAAACATTAGAATCACTTAGATATCTAACCATTGAAGAAATGTATGAATTATCTGAAGCAATAATGGATAACAATTTGGACGAAATTCGTAAAGAACTCGGGGATTTAATGTTACACATCGTTTTCTATGCAAGGATTGGAAAAGAAAAGGGAGCATTTGATATGAGTGATGTTTTAAATGGGATTTCAGAGAAATTAATAATCAGACATCCTCATATATATGGAGATGTGAAAGTGAACAATGCTGAAGACGTAAAAAACAACTGGGAAAAAATAAAATTGAAAGAAGGTCGGAAATCCGTATTGGAAGGTGTTCCGAAAGCATTACCGGCAATGGTAAAAGCTCATCGTATTCAAGAGAAAGTTAAAGGAGTAGGTTTTGATTGGGAAGAACCCAATCAGGTTTGGGATAAAGTTCTGGAAGAAATAAAGGAACTAAAGGACGAAGTGAACAACAAAGCTCCTAAAGAGTTAATAGAGAATGAGTTTGGCGATGTTTTATTTGCAATGATAAATTATGCCAGATTTTTAGATGTAAATCCTGAAGATGCACTTGAAAAAACAAACAGAAAATTTATTAAAAGATTTAAATATTTGGAAAATAAAGCACTTGAACTGGGAAGAGATCTAAATGATATGACATTAGCTGAAATGGATGTGTTTTGGGAAGAATCAAAACAGCTAGAATAATATGTTATAATTTAGAATGATTATAAATTGAAGAAAATTAACAAAAAAACTAAAACTTTTTAGCCTTTTATGTTGTCTTTGTATTAAATTTACAGAAAATTTATAATAAACAATTTTAAAAAGGAGAAACAAAATGAAAAAAATTTTTTCACCAATTTTTGCAATAATATTAATTGCTTTTTTATTTAGTTGCCAAAAGGATCAGGAACCATTATCTATCGTTGGAAACAATCCTCACATTACCATTACTTCAGGTATTAATTCAAATGTCCCAAGAATTGATTTGCTGAATGGGAAAATGACTGTTTTCCTTTCAGTAACAGATCAATCAGGACGTCCTCTAACAGGATTGGTTAATCCAAATTTTGAGATTAGTGTTACTGTTGATGGAGTTACAACTCCTGTACCTAACAGTGCTTTTAATGTTTTATATTCAACCGGTGGTGGCACAGCATATAATATAGCTGCAGCACTTCCAATGGATTATTCAGGTAGTATGCTTTATGATTCACTTACAATTCCATCAATGGAATCAGCTTTAAAGTATTTTGTAACGCTTAAAAATGCAAATGATTATATGGAAATCATTAAGTTTTCTACTCAGATATTCACAGCTTGTCCTTTTACAATAGATACTGCTGCATTAATAGCTGCAATTGACACTTTCCAGATTTCAAATCAATCAACTGCTTTATTTCAAGCTTGTTTAACCGGATTGAATGATTTACAATCTTTAATGCCTACACTTACAGGAACTTATTTACCAGCTGTTATTGCATTTACAGATGGTGTAAATAACTGTCAGCCATTAAACAATGATTCATTAATTTCAAAAGCAATTACAAATCAAATTCCAATCTATTCAATTTGTTATGGTAATATGAATAGTGGATATCCTGACACTACTATGCTAAAACATTTAGCAGATACCACAGGTGGAAGATTTTATATTACTCCTAATGCAACCGATCTTCAAGAGCTTTATGGCTATGTAAGCGGTCAGTTAGGAAGTTTATATGTAATCACTTTCCCATTCGGAACAAAAGGTGGACAATTAGGCACACTTAATATTACAACTACGTATGTTAAAAGTGGAAAAACATATAAAAATACCACACACAAAACATTTTACCTGAAATAATTAAACAATTATATTTATTTTGCAGAAAGCTCCGATTAATCGGAGCTTTTTTTATATTTTTTCATCAAACCTTATATTATGCGATTATTTTACACTGTATTTTTTATTTTTATTTTATTAAGTAGCTTAAAATCAAAAGAAGTACCAATAGAAAAAGCCAGAAAATCGGCTCAGATTTATTATCATGAAAAATGGAATCCAAATAAATTATCTTATAATATTTTAAATGAAAAGATAATATATTCAGAATCAAAACCTACATTATATATTTTTAATTTAAGTGAGAATAATGGTTTTATTATTATTTCAGCAGAAGATTCGATGCCTGTATTATTAGGGTATTCATTACAAGGAAATTACAATGAAATTAATTGCCCTGAAGCATTTAAAGATTTATTAAATCAATATTCAGATGAAATACAATATAAAAGGAATAATAATTATTTTAATAAAAATACAGCTTTATTAAACAATAAAAGTACAAATTTTATAACTCCATTGTTAACAACAAAATGGGATCAATCTTGCTTTTATAACGATTCATGTCCGTCAGCTCCTACAGCTGGTGCATATTATTGTCAGCACGTTCCAGCTGGTTGTGTTGCGATTTGTTTATCACAGATTATTAAACATCATCAATACCCTTTAATTGGAAATGGTTCAAATTTATATTACACACCCTATTACGGAACATTATATGCTAATTTTGGCAATACAAATTACAACTATAATGCGATGCCAGATGTTTTGTTTTCTTCAAACTCGTCTGTTGCTCAATTGATATATCATTGTGGAGTTGCTGTAAATATGGACTATAAGCCTCAATATTCAGGCGCAGGGATTATAGAAGCCCGGAATGCTTTAGTAAATTATTTTAATTATGCCTCTACTACACAAATTGTTCAAAGAGCTGCTTATAGCGAAGTTTCATGGAAAGCATTAATTAAAAGCGAATTGGATTCAGCACGTCCGGTTTTTTATTCAGGATATAACCAAAATAATACTGGTGGTCACGCTTTTGTTTGTGATGGCTACCAAGCAAATGATTTTTTTCATATCAATTGGGGCTGGGGTGGTCAATATGATGGTTATTTCTTGCTGAATGTTTTAAATCCAAATAGTAATAATTTTTCTTATACCCAAAGTGCCATTGTTGGAATAAAACCACTAAACAATTTCCCCGTAGCTCATTTTACAACCAATCAAACATTAATAAATTCAGGAGCTGCTATTAATTTTACAGATTTATCAACAGGAAACCCTACTATTTGGAACTGGACTTTTACAGGAGGAAATCCTTCTTCTTCAAATCTTAAAAATCCTCAAAATATTGTTTATTCAACTCCGGGAATTTATCCGGTTAGTTTAACTGTTGGTAATGCAAATGCTAACAATAGCCTTACAAAAAATTCATATATTATTGTAGCACCTATAGCTGAATTTAAAGCCAGTAAAACAGTAATATCAACAGGTGAATCGATTAATTTTACCGATAATTCAACAGTTATTTCTCAGCCCACATCCAGATTATGGACATTTACCGGAGGAAATCCTGCTACTTCAACTCAGAAAAATCCTTCAAATATTAATTATTCTCAAGCAGGAACTTATAAAGTGATTCTGACCATTAATACTGCAGAAGGAAATCATACAATTATTAAAAACAATTATATAACAGTTTATACCAATTGCACTTATCAATTTAAAGATAGTATACCCAAGTATTATATCAATCCTATAAATGCAAATGGTTTTCAGATTAATCAGGAAGATTTTGATAGCTTAATTCCTTATTATTCAAATTTAGGCCATTCAACCAAATGGAATGTATTTAATAAAATAAACTCACCTGGAGATACTAACTTTTTTTATGGTGCAACTTCATTTTTTGCTCAGGCTGGTCAGGCAAATAACTGGCTGGAAATAGGTCCGCTAACAGTACCTCAAAATGGAGCAGTTTTAAAATGGGAGCATTTATATTACCTTAATACCAAAAGAGATGGTTACGAAATTTTACTTTCAACCAGCGGAATTACAAGAGATTATTATACTGCACCACCAATATTTTCCAGAACAGACAATGATCCTTTAACAAATAACGATACTGTATGGACAAATCAGGAAGTAAATATTGATGGAAACATTTATGGTGGACAGCAAATTTACATTGCATTTCATCATTTTGCAAATAATAAATACTATTTATTTTTAGATAATATTAAACTGGTTTCCTGTTCGGGTCTGCCAGTTCATGCTGATTTCACTGCTGATTCAACTCAGATTAATTTAGGAGGTTCCGTCGATTTTTCAGATATTTCAAATGGAAATCCTATATCATGGAAATGGACTTTTTATGATGGAAATCCGCTAACTTCAACTTTGCAGCATCCAACAGGAATTGTTTACAATACTTCCGGTTTTCACACTGTCAAACTAGTTGTTAATAATGGAGAACAAAGTGATTCAATTACAAAAACAAATTTTATTTTTACAGATAATACCGGTATTTTTGCAAACAAAATAGTTAATGATATTCAGATTTTCCCTAATCCGGTAAATGATAATTTAACTATCACAATACCAGAGAGTAGTAAATCATATTTGAACATTAAAATTTATGATTTGTTAGGAAATGAGATTAAAGATCTTCACTTTTCAGAATCAAAGAATTTAGTTTCAATTTCTATGTCTCAATTTTCAAAAGGAATATATATCATTATAATAAAAACAAATCAGAATTCTATTTATAAAAAAATAATCAAAACGGAATAAAAAACTTTAATATGGTAACTGTAAAACAATTAGTATTTAATGGATTTCAGGTAAACACTTATATTCTTTGGGACGAAACCAAAGAATGTGTAATTATAGATGCAGCAAATTCTGACACTGCTGAAGATCTGCTTTTAACAGAAACAATTGAAAAAGAGCATCTAAACCCTATTTGTCATATTAATACACATTGTCATGTCGATCATGTTTTGGGGGGTAGTTTTATTGAGAAAAAATTTGGATTAGGAGTTAGTGTTCATCCCGAAAGTAAGGCTTTTTTATCAAAAGCCAGTGAACAGGCAGCAATGTATGGCTTTTCTCTGAAATCAACAGCCAATATTATACAATTTTTAAATGAAGGTGAAAAAGTAAAATTTGGGAACTCGGAATTAGAAATAGCTTATACACCAGGACATGCTGCCGGAAGTATCTGTTTAATAAATCATGAAAACAAATTTGTTATAACAGGAGATGTATTGTTTCGCGATAGTATAGGCAGAACCGATTTGCCAACAGGAGATTTTGATGTTTTAAAACAAAGTATAGAAAACAAACTTTTTAAATTACCAGATGTTTATACTGTATATCCCGGACATGGACCCGGTACAAGTATCGGATATGAACGGATAAATAATCCATTTTTATAAATATTTATAATTGAAAAATGAAAAAAAATGTTGGTTCAATAGATAAAATAATCAGGATAATAATAGCAGTTGTAGCTATAATATTAATTGCAACATGCACTGTAACAGGAATATTAGCTATAATTGTTGGTATTGTTGGAGGTGCAATGTTACTTACTGCAATATTCGGTTTTTGTGGACTTTATTCTTTAATAGGATTTAATTCCTGTTCTGTAAAGAAATAATTTATTTAAAATTTCTTATAAAAAACCCAAACAGTTTTTGTTTGGGTTTTTTGTTTTAAAAAAGTTTAAATATTTTCCTCAAACTATTCCAAATATAATATTATAAAATTTTTCTGAATAAAACTTTTTCTTTACTTTTGCAATCTGAATTTCAGCTAATTATAAGATAACCTAAGTGGTACCATCAAAGAAAAAAGCCCTGCAAATTATTCATTTACAAGGCTTTATGTTTCTCGATGTGGTCCCACCTGGACTTGAACCAGGGGCCTACTGATTATGAGTCAGTTGCTCTAACCAACTGAGCTATAGGACCAATAGCTGTTGCTATTTTTTTGAGTTTGCAAAGTTACAAAAATGAATATAATATCCAAATATTAATATAAAAAAATGAAAAAAAAATTAAATGTTGAAAATATAATTTTCGATTTCGGTGGAGTTATTTTAAATATTGATTATCAGCTAACTATTGATGCTTTTAAAGAAATTGGAATGGATAATTTTGAAGAGTCTTATTCGCAAGCTACTCAAATTCATTTATTTGATAATTTGGAAATTGGGAAAATTTCTCCTGATGAATTTAGAAATGGAATCAGAAAAGTTTCTGAAAAAGACTTGAGTGATGAGAAAATTGATTATGCCTGGAATAAAATTATTCTGGACTTACCAAAAAGAAGAATTGATTTATTGGAAAGTATTAAACAAAATTACAGGATTTTCCTATTAAGCAATACGAATATTATACATTATAATTTATATATTAAGCAATTGCAGAAATTTGGATATACTAATTTTGATGAAATATTTAAAAAAGCTTATTTTTCATTTGAAATAGGTATGCGTAAACCAAATCTTGAAATATTTGAATATATTATAAAGAAAGAAAACCTTAATCCAACAAAAACAGTATTTATTGATGACTCCATTCAACACATTTCAGCTGCTTCACAGTTTGGTATTCAAACTTATCATATTGGTAAAAATGAGGATATTATAAATTTATTCGATACGAATCATGAACTAATTTTCGAGGTTTAATCCTTCATCTTTCAACATACGATAAATGGTTGTTTTCCCAATATCTAATTTCTTAGCAACCAACCTGACTTTATTATTGTATTTCTCAAGAAAATATTTTATTATTTTTTTGTTATACTCTTCTAACGTTGTTTCTTCAGAAAGAAAATTATCTAAATTATTTGAACTGCCAAAATTGATATCAGTATCGAGAATTTCATCGTTATCGGCCATTACCGCTGATAATTCCATGATCGCTTTTAACTCTCGTACATTTCCGGGAAATGTATAAGATTTTAATTTTGCTTGAGCTTCAGCACTTATTTTAAACTTATTCATTTTGTTTTTTTTGCAAAATTCATCAACAAAATATTTAGCTAAAAACAAAATATCATTACCTCTTTCACGAAGTGGTGGAAGTTCAATTGGCATACCTAATAATCGATAATATAAATCTTCGCGAAAATTTCCTTTCTGAACTTCTTCCTTTAAATTTTTATGCGTTGCAACGATAATTCTAACATCCAATGGAATATTTGCATTACTACCAATACGTGTAACTTCCTCTTCCTGAATTACTCTCAGCAGTTTTGCCTGCATATTCAAATCCATATCTCCAATTTCATCCAAAAAAATAGTCCCTTTATCGGCTTCCTCAAATTTCCCGATTCTCCGAGAATTAGCTCCGGTAAAAGCTCCCTTTTCATAACCAAACATTTCACTTTCAATTAATTCCTTAGGAATTGCCGAAACATTAACTGCAACAAATGGAAGTTTGCTTCTCGATGAATTAAAATGTATAGATTTAGCAACCAATTCCTTACCAGTTCCGGTTTCTCCGGTAATAGAAACGGATATATTCGTTTTAGCAGCCCTTTCTATCATATTAAATATCTTCAATATAGGAGGACTGTTTCCTTTTATTAAATTATTTGATTCGTACTTTTTCTCAATTTCCTGCTCTAGTATAGTTATCTTTTGCTTTAAAATTACATTTTCCCGAATATTTTTCATAATATTCCATAATCGGGTTTTGGTATCTTCATCTTTTAAAACGTAATCATAAACACCTTTCTTCAAGAACTCGATAGCAGTTGAAATATTTTGCTGACCTGAAACAATAACTACAGGTAAATCTATATTAAATTCCTTAATTTTGTTAAGAATTTCCAAACCCGAAAGGTCGGGTAAATAAAAGTCTAATGTAACAACGGATGGATTCTTATATAAATTCTTTAAAAAACTTTTACCATTATTAAAAATTTCTACTTCATATTCAGCATTTAATGATAAGTGATGTTTTAATATCTTAGCAAAAACATCATCATCTTCTACTATAAAAATTTTGAAAGTATTCATTTTTCAGGTTTTAAGTTTAAATACTATACATTTTTAAAAACGTACTAAATTAGTACAAATCTTCTAAAACAGTACATTCGTTTCAAATTAAAATGTTAAACAAAAGTTAAACAATCAAATTGACATATATACATAAAAAAAGGTTGGATTACTCCAACCTTTTTGAGGTGGCATCGACTGGAATTGAACCAGTGACACAAGGATTTTCAGTCCTCTGCTCTACCAACTGAGCTACGACGCCATCCGAATTGAGTTTGCAAAATTACATCTTTTTTTTTATCTACAAAAAATAATTATTTTTTTTTAATAAGTTTATTATTATTATTATGCAACTATCTATATTTTAACAGTATTCATTATTATTTCAGTTGCTCCTTTTTTACTTTCAATATATTTTAAACAAATCGTTTTTGTATTAATATAATGATTATCAGAATATAATAGCTTTTTCGTTATCTGTTCAAAATCTGATTTATTATCAAAACTAAAGGCTCCCTTTAATTGAATTAATTCCCTTGCTTCGGAAAACTTCTGATAATTTGGGCCAAAAATAGCTGGAATTCCAAATGTAGCTGCTTCCAGAATATTGTGAATCCCTTTTCCAAATCCACCTCCGATTAGTGCAATATCAGCATATTGATATAAATGTGAAAGAATACCAATATTATTTACTATCAATATATTTGCTTCTTTACAGTTTTTTTCGTTCAAATCGGATAACAAAACAGTATTTGATGGTAATAATAATTTCAAACTATTAATTCTTTCATTGTGGACTTCATGTGGAGCAAAAATAAATTTCACTCCATTTTCGGATTTTTCAATAAAATCAAAAACCATTTTTTCATCTGGTTCCCAGCTGCTTCCAATTAAAAGGATTTTTTTACCATCTTTAAATTTTCTGATTAATGGAAATTCCTTTGGATTTTCAGCAATCTGTGAAACCCTGTCGAATCTGGTATCCCCACTTATTGTTGAATTCTCAAAGCCTATTGAGCTTAGTAATGATTTTGAAACTTCGTTTTGAACAAAAAAATGAGTAAAATGAGTTAGTTGCTTTTTAAACCAAAATCCATAAATTTTAAAGAAATGTTGATTTTCTCTGAAAATTCCTGATATTAAATAGGTTGGGATTTTATTAGTATAAAGAATTTTTAAATAATTAAACCAGAATTCATATTTAATAAAAAAAACAACATTTGGTTTTACAATATCAATAAATCGTCTTGCATTAGCATAAGTATCAAGTGGCAAATAACAAACAACATCAGCATTTTCATAGTTTTTCCTAACTTCGTAACCAGAAGGAGAAAAGAAGCTTATTATGATTTTATAATCAGGATATTTCTTTTTAAAAGCTTCAATTACCGGGCGACCTTGCTCAAATTCACCTAATGAAGCCGCATGAAACCAAGCTGTTTTGCAATTTTCAATAGAATTCATTTTCAAAATCCGAAAAATATCCCTTTGTCCTTCAACCCATTTATGTGCTTTCTTATTGAAAAATGAAAACAGGATAGCTCCCAAATAATAAATCCGGATACTAAAATTGTATAAAATACTCATATTGTTAGTTGTAATAAAACTTTTCGGGTGCTCTTTTGTAAACAGGGAATATCCAACCTATCTTAAATCCCCAGAATGTATCAAATTTCTGAGATTTATCAATAGACATCGTATCAAAATTATAATCTCTCAATGCTTTGGTCCAACCTTGCGTAAATTCAAATCCAACAAAAAAATTAGTAAGTTTTCTGTCACTTAAATTTAAATAACCAACAAACTGACTTATTGCTAATCCATTTGATAATCGGTCGTAACCTTTTGCATAATCGCCTTCTAATTGAGGTGCAGCATTATTGTCAACTTCAATTCTTATGCTATGTTGAAGCAATCCAACACTTCCAATAATCATTAATCCTGAGTTGGGGTTTGAATGAAATACAGGGATAACTTTCCCAAGTTTAACTGAAGTGAAAAAGCCCCTTTCAAACATTTTTGTTTCGCCATAAACTCCTTCTTTTGTAATTAAATAGCCTTCAGAAGTAGCAATGTTTTTCATTATTTGATCATACAACTTAACTTCATTACCGAAAATAAAATTGAAGTCAGCTCCAAAAATCCAGTTCTTTTTAGTTTTAAATAATATGGATGAACCAACTGTAGAGTTGTTACCATATCTTTCCTTTAAATCTCCACCGGAAAACTGGAAAGAATAATTGATAGTAATTAATGTTGTAAAAGCAGATGAATCTTTCAGATTGATTTGCGCATTTAGCATTAAAGGGTTAATAGATAATATGATAAATGCAGAAAGTAAAAAAAGTCTTTTCATTTAAAATCATTTTTGAATGATAACGCAAAATTACATATTTCATTATATATTGAAAATAAAAAATATAATGATTAAAATAATGTTTTTAATAATTCGTTTAAAATATTATTTTATTTTTGCATAACTAATTAAATCAAGAATATA
>CAZYEM010000044.1:0-20273 GCA_964646395.1 uncultured Bacteroides sp. | reverse complement strand
TTCAACCACTTCTTTATTAGCCGAAATACTAAGTTTAACATCTTTTTTATTATACCCATAAAGTAATTTAATATTTTCAAAATTTCTTGTATTAGCATATCCCAGGTTTGAAGGACTTATAAAAACAGATCCTTTATAAATGGTTGTGTCATAGTCTGAAGAATCTTTTATTGCGGGAGAAAATCTCGAAAAACCTAACATAGCACCATAACGGTTGTGCTTTGCCCGTGGTTCTGATTTTCCAATAAGTGTAAATTTATTCCAATCACCTGTTACCGATTCATTGACTGACATTGAAGGAGTTGCGTTAATAAGTTGCATAATTCCACAGCCATTTCCTCCAAAACGTGATTGTAATTTATAACGGATAAATCCTGTAATCCGATCTCCTTCTATTTGTGAATCACCATAATGA
The DNA here is from genome assembly GCA_964646395.1 of uncultured Bacteroides sp. Lineage (GTDB taxonomy): Bacteria > Bacteroidota > Bacteroidia > Bacteroidales > JACABE01 > JACABE01. The sequence continues at coordinate 19,858 of CAZYEM010000044.1, read as the reverse complement.
AAAATTCTAATTAATGTTTCGCTTTGTTTAAGTTGATTTAATGCATAAAAAAATGGATATAATACAGATATGTCATTATTTGGATATTCAATTTTTCGGATATTCTTTAATAGTGAATCAGAATAGGTTCTGTTTGTGTCTAAAGCCAAGGAATCGATATTCATAGCTGTATTAGTACTGTCTAATGGATCTGAAAAATTTGAAATATCTGCATAATGGACTTTCTTTAAAGAAAAAATGTCTTTAAAATCAGTAAAATATAAAGAGATATTATTATTAATTTTAATTCCTTCTTTTGGGAAAGCAAAAATTAAAAAAGACAGTAAGAAAAAAACGAATAGAAGAAATATAAGTATTTTCCCCGGTTTCATCAAATTAGCGATTTAAGTAATTAAATTATTTTGATTTAATAATTAAAGTTTGACCAATATTGATTTTCCCATCTTTTTTCAGATTATTCCAATCAATCAGATCTTTTATAGAAACATCATATTTCCTTGAAATAGAACTTAATGTTTCACCTTTTTGCACTTTATGAGTTGATTTGCTTGCTGTTTTTTTTAGCGTAGTTTTTTCTTTTTTCTTTGCAATATTTTCATCTTTTATTTCTTTTACAGTTTTTTCTGATTTCTTTACTTCTTTTTTTAAAGTATCATTCTGAATTACTTCATTTTTTATTTTAGCTGCTGAATTTGTTGATTTTTCATCATCAGATATCTTCGACTTTTTTGTGGTATAAATGATTAGCTTTTGTCCGCTTTTTAGCTTTTTACCTTTAATTCTGTTCCATTCCTTTAAAGCTGCTACATCAACCCCATACTTTTTGGCAATATTATTGAAATTATCACCACTTTTTACTTTATGGGTTACTCTTATAATTTCATCATTCGGACTAATTTGCAGATAGTTTTTATGTGGAGCAATTTCTGTATATTTTATCATGGATTCTCTCGATTTTAATGAAATAGAATCTTCCATTTCAATAAAAGTAGTTACCAAATTTACAGGTAGTTTTAAAGAATATGATTCACTTTTTCCGGGAATAATGTCATTTTTATACTGTGGATTCATATCCCTTAATTGCTGTAAAGGTAAATCTAATGCATCTGAAACATCTTTTAAATTAATATCGGCATCAACCATTACGGTGTCTGTAAGTGTTGGAAAATCAATTTTTTGTGGAAATAAGTTGTGTTCTTTGTAATAATTCATCATGTAATTAGCCGCAATAAAAGCGGGAACATAACCTCTTGTTTCAGCTGGTAAATAGTCATAAATTTCCCAGAAATTTGTTTTACCTTTCGATCTTTTTATGGCTTTATTTACATTACCGGGACCGCAATTATATGCAGCAATTGCCAGAGTCCAGTCTTTATAAATACCATATAAATCTTTCAGGTAACTGGCAGCAGCATGACTGGCTTTTATTGGATCTCTTCTTTCATCAACCAACGAATTTACCTGTAAATCATATATTTTCCCGGTTGTGTACATAAACTGCCATAGTCCGGAAGCTCCAACTCTGGAGGTTGCTCTTGGATTAAGGGCAGATTCGATAATAGTTAAGTACTTGAGTTCCTGTGGTAATCCTTGTTTGTCGAGTATTTCTTCAAAAATAGGGAAATAATATTCTGATAAACCCAACATTACCTTTACATTTTTCCTTTTTTTATTTACATATAATTCAATAAAAGCTTTTACTTTATCATTATAAGTCATATCAATAATAGAAGGTAGCGATTGCAGCCTTTGAATATAAACAGAATCAGAAAATTGTGGAATAACATCTTTGTCCAAATTCTGACCTGGATAAAGATTATTAAGGTTAATTTTAAGTGATTGGCTAACAAAGAAATTATTAAGTAAACTATCTAAATTTGCTTGAAATTCTTTACTGCTGATTTTTACTGTATCGTCTGGTATCCGTGATAAAAAATTATTTATGGAATAAGAATTATTTGCAAGAGAAACAAATAATAATAGAAAAACACTAAAAATTAAGCTTTTAACCACCCTCATGATATTTTTATTCAAATTAAATATGCAATGCAAAATAAGCTAAAATTTTTAAAAATCAGGAAATTTAATTCTTAAAAAATTGTAATAATAGTTTTTATTTTGAATCAAAAATAGAAAATACAAACTAATTTTGCAGTTTATTTTTATAATTGGTTTTCGTAAATTTTTTATTATAAATATCAACTGATGAATTGGATAAATGACCTTTTATGGAGCGAAACTGTCGCTCATACTATATTGATATACAGTTTTGTAATTGCTGCGGGAATAGCATTGGGGAAAATCAAAATATGGGGTATTTCTCTTGGTATTACATTTGTCTTATTTGCTGGCATTTTAGTTGGTCATTTAGGTTTTAAAGTAAATACCGAAATGCTTGATTTTATTAAAGAATTTGGTCTTATACTCTTTGTATTTTCAATTGGTTTACAAGTTGGTCCGGGTTTTTTTGAATCTTTTAAAAAAGGAGGATTAACACTTAATCTTTTGGCTTTAAGCATAGTGCTTTTGGGCGGATTAACTACGATTGTTTTGCATTTTATAACAGGTATGTCTATGCCGATGCTGGTTGGAGTTATGTCTGGTGCTGTAACAAATACGCCAGGTTTAGGAGCTGCACAGCAAGCGTTGACACAGATTTCAACAAATTTACCTGATGCTAATATTCCTGCAATTGGTTTAGGATATGCTGTGGCTTATCCTTTTGGTGTTGTTGGAATTATTTTAACAATGCTTCTGATTAGAAAAATAGCTAAAATAAATATTCAAAAAGAGTTAATTGATTATACTCAATTACAAAATCCTACCGAAGAATTTCCCGAAAAGGTTTGTGTTAATGTGAAGAATCCTGCTTTATTTGGTAAAAGGATTGATGAAATATCGCAAAGTCTTGATTCGGATATTATTATATCAAGGATATTGCATGATGGTGTTTTTTATTCAGCCAAAGCAAATAGTAGCATTTATGAAAATGATATTTTGCTGATTGTTACTAAAAAACAGCATATTGAAAATGTAATAAAAAAATTTGGCGTAAAAAGTGAATTGGATATATTTTCCGAATCTCATAAATTAAAGTCTAAACAAGTATTAGTTACCAATAATCAAGTAATTGGTAAAAATTTAGGTTCTTTAAAGTTACGAACAAATTTTAATATTAATATTACACGTATTTATCGTTCAGGTATTGAGCTAATAGCTTTGCCACAATTAAAACTTCAGATGGGCGATAAGCTAACCGTAGTTGGGGAAGATGCAGATATTGATAAAGTTGCATTAATAATAGGTAACTCAGTAAAAAGAATTAATGAACCAAATTTAATTCCAATATTTATCGGCATTTTAATGGGAATATTGCTAGGAAGCATTCCTTTTACATTTCCGGGAATACCAAATCCTGTAAAATTAGGTTTGGCAGGAGGTCCGTTAATAATAGCAATATTATTAAGTAAATATGGTTACAGATTCTCAATGATTTCATATACAACCCCAAGTGCAAATTTAATGCTACGTGAAATTGGTATTGTACTTTTTCTTGCCAGCGTTGGAATTAAATCAGGAGAGAAATTTATACCAACTTTAATGTCAGGAGATGGATTTATATGGATGAGCTATGGAGCTATTATTACATTAGTACCTATTTTGATTATAGGTTTTTTTGCAAGAATTGTTTTAAAAAAGAATTTTTTTGAAATTTGCGGCTTAATTTCCGGTAGCATGACAGATCCTCCAGCATTGGCTTATGCCAATAGTATTGCTCAGAACGAAGCTCCTGCGATTGCTTATGCAACCGTTTATCCATTAGTGATGTTCCTGCGAATTTTAGTGGCTCAACTAATAATATTGTTTTTTGTATAATAAAATTTATATATGACAAAAATTGAAAATGCTTTAACCCTTTTTAATGGGAATTATAATTGTTCTCAAGCTGTATTTGCATCATTTGCTGATGATTTAGGAATTGGAAGTGATCTTGCCTTGCGAATTGCCTGTGGTTTTGGAGCAGGAATTGCCCGCAAACAAATGATTTGTGGTGCAGTTACAGGTGCAGTTATGGTAATTGGATTAAAATATGGAAATTCCCAAATAGATGATACTGTTTCTAAAGATAAAACTTATCAACTAATTCAGGATTTTAATGAGAAATTTCTTGCTAAAAACAGTTCTTTGGAATGCAAAAATTTAACAGCTTGCGATTTTAATACTGAAGAAGGACAAAAATATTATAGTGAGAATCATATTCAGGAAAATGTTTGCTCTAAATGTATAAAAAATTCCATTGAGATATTGGAAGAAATTCTTATGAAGGATTCTGAAAATTAAATTTATTGAGACGAATAAATTATATAAACTACGTTCCCGACCTATCAGTATGAGGGCTCTTAAAATTGAAGTTCAACAAAGAAAAAGTAATTTTTAGAAGTTTTGTTAAAATAAAATAGTTATTTTACAGGTTTATGTGCAGCCAGATATTCTGTTAGCCATATTAAAAAGATGCCGGTTATAGCAAAAATAATTGCAATAATAACTTCATTATTAAACTGTTCAGGAATCTTTGGGAGATAGCGGATAACAATTGGCAATCCATCTGAACTATGAAGAATATTTCCTTCTGTATCTAATTTATAGAAAAATTTCTTCCAAGGCCAGATAACTATTAATGAACCTATAATAAATCCGGAAATTAAGGCCAATGTCTGATTTTTAAACATTTTATATACATAAGCAAGAATATAAGAGAAGCCAATTAATCCAGCTATTGCACCTAACACAAATGGTAATAAAATCCTGATATTCATCGTAGAAATTCCATCAATCATTGTTAGCTCATAATTTCCCATTAAAACTAATAAAAACGAACCTGATAATCCAGGTAATATCATTCCTACTATTGAAATAGCACCACTTATAAAAAGGAAAATAACAGAATCATTTGGGGATGCTGGATTTACAAACAAAAGGATTACACCTGTAATTATTCCAAAAATCAAACAAAAAATTGATGAAAACGACCATTTTTCTACCATTATAAAAACATAATAAATACTGGCTAAAATTAAACCAAAGAAAAATGACCAGATAAAAACAGGATAATGTAAAAAAAGATATTCGAAGGCTTTTGCTAGTGATAATAATGCTGTTAACATTCCTAATCCAACAGAGAGCAGGAAGTAAAAATCAGTTTGAAATGCAAAATCTTTCCAATTTCCTTTTAATAGCAATTTAAAAGCTGATAAATTGTATGATTTAAGTGAAAATATAAATCTTTCAAAAATTCCAGTTATCAGTGCAATAGTACCTCCTGAAACACCGGGAATAATATTACCGACTCCCATCGCTAATCCTTTAAAAAACAATATGATGTGTTTTTTCATTTTGTATGATATTTTATTAATCCGGTCATTGGAGTTTTCTCAATAGTTTTAACAGTTACATTCCATTTTTTTGCTACTTCCCTTAATATATCCTGATAGTAATAACCTACAGAACCTGTACAGCTTAATGGCTGATTAGTATAATTGGTGTATTGACTGATTTGATAAAGGAAATACTTATCAAAAGCATCTGTTATTATTTGATATATAAATGGATGCATTATATTTTCAGCTAAAAAAACAGAAAAAGAAGCAAGAAATCTATTTGGGAACGCTTGTTTGTAAACTGCATCTAAAATATGATTGAAACGAAAAGGATATTTCATTTCAAATAATTGTCTCAAATCTTGTGGTAATTCATTTCGTAAATAAGAACTTATTAAAACTTTGCCAATATAAACGCCAGCTCCTTCGTCACCAAACATATAACCAACAGATTCTACGTTTTCGAGTATTTCTGATCCATCATAAAGGCATGAATTAGAACCTGTTCCCAAAATACATGCAATTCCCTGTTCTGTTCCGCAAAGCGAACGTGCAGCTGCGAGTAAGTCGTGCTCAATTTCAACGTCAGCTAATCTGAAAAAGCCTTCCAGAGGTTCTCGAATTACATCTTTTTTTTGCAAACTACTACATCCTGATCCATAGAAATATACTTTGGAAATTTGTTTTTCATTTACATAAGGGAGTAAGTTTTTTTCTAATTCAGCTTCAATTCCTGCCGAATCAATAAAATAAGGATTAAATCCTATGGTTTGAAAGTTGCGGATATCATTATCTTTTGCAATTAGGCTCCATTCGGTTTTTGTTGAACCACTGTCGGCGATTAAAATCATTTTATTAAAATATTAGTTGAATAATCTTGGGTGCAAATATAATAATTCCTATTATTAATGCAGCAATTGCATTGATTAAAACTGCTCCGGCAGCCATATCCTTTACTTTACCCGCTTTAATATTGTATTCAGGAGATATGATATCGGTAATCAATTCAATTGCAGAATTTATTATTTCCGATGATATTACCAGCGAAAAAATAATAATTAGAATAAGCCATTCGGTTACATTTATTTTAAGTAAAAATCCAAAAATCAATACGATAAAAACTGCAATTAAATGAATTTGAAGATTATGCTGCGTTTTTACAGCTATTTTAATGCCTGAAAAAGCATAATAAAAACTTTTAATTCTTTTTTTTAAACTAAATTTTTCTGTTTGCATCTTTATTTTGAATTTCAATTTTCAAATATAAGCAAAATTTTTAAAATGCATTTTAAGATTGATAATTATAAAATAATTTAAAGGGACTTCAAAAAAGGCTTTTTCTTCGTTGAAATTCAATTTTTCAAAACACTTACTTCTAAAAAATCAGCACATTGCATTTAAATTAGGAAACTGCGGTTTTTAAAATCTTATTCGCCTCAAAAAATCTAATTTTCAGAACCCCTTTTAAGCATAATGTTATTGTATTGTCTTACAATTAAAAACATTAATATTTATAGAATAATCAATTATAGTATTGAGCTTTCAAAATAGGATAAAGACTTTTTTATTTCAATTGTAATTCTATTTAAAAAAAATGTAATTTTGTTCAATGATAATAGATTGTAATTATTTGTTTATATGAAAAATAATATTGGAAAAATACTAACAGTTTTATTTATTTTTGTGCTTCCATTGTTTTTTGGTTGTCGGACTAATTCTTCATCTCAAAGGCAAAAACAAGTTGAAAATCAACGTTTGGAAAAAGATAAAGAAGCAGAGAGCTTATACAATAAAGCAAAGGAAAAGCATCTGAAAAACCAGACTCGTCAAACACGTAAACAGATGAAAAGTAATAGAGGAAGTGCAGAAAAATCTGGTTACGCCAAGAAAAAAGCATGTTTTATTAAAAGATGGTTTACCAAAAAACCTAAAAATACTTGTCCAAAATCATAAGAAATGAAACGATTAAAAATAATATTACTCTTTGTTTTTCTGTTGCCTGATTTAGGAAATGCACAGTTAAGTAATATTAATTTTGAACGATTATCATCAGAAATAATTAAACTTGACAAGGGACTTTCCCAGAATTCAGTTCAAGCTATTATTCAAGATAATGATGGTTATTTGTGGATTGGTACCTGGGATGGATTAAATCGTTTTGATGGATATAATTTTTCAATAATTAAACCAGATTATTTTAATGCTGGAAATGGTTTAAGCAGTTCTAGTATTCGAGCTCTATTTATTGACAAAGAAGGATATATGTGGATTGGGACAGAGTCAGGTTTAAATAAATATAATACGAAAACCCGTATATTTGTTCAGTATAAAAGCAACCAATACTATAAAAACAGCTTGTCGAGCAACTATATAAATGCAATTACAGAAGATACTTATGGTAATTTATGGGTTGGAACCAATAAAGGACTAAATAAAATAAATAAAAAAACAGGTAAAATTCAACGCTATTTTTTAAATCCAACTAATGCAAATTCAATAAGTAATGATAATATAAATTCATTAGCATATAGCAAAGATGGCTTCTTATGGATTGCAACTCAAAAAGGATTGAATAAACTAAATATTGAAAAAGACGTTTTTTCAATTTATTATCAAAATATAAACAATGCATTTTCTATCTGTTCGGATGTTGTCAATTGTGTTTATCTGGATAAACAAAATCATCTGTGGATTGGAACTGAAAAAGGATTAAACCTTTATAACAAATCTCAGAATAATTTTTTTCAATTCAAAAATCAGCCAAAAAATCCATTTTCGTTGAGTTTTAATGATATTAAAACAATTATGATGGATAGTAAAGGAAATTTGTTTTTGGGAACCAATGGAGGAGGGTTAAATATTATGAATCAATCAAACTATAAGTTTTATTCTTTCAAAAACTCTTCTCTTGACAATACAAGTTTAAGTAATGATTATATAAACACAATTTTAGAAGATAAATCGGGAAATATTTGGTTAGGAACTTCTTGGGAAGGAATTAATAAAATAAACAAGCAATCAAAAAAATTCAGACACTATAAAAACTTTTCAGATGATAATAAAAGCATCAATAACAACTTAATCTGGTCAATTGTTAGTGATAAAAAGGGGAATATTTGGTTTGCAACAAACGAAGGTGTAAATATCTTTAATAAGAAAACACAGTTGTTTTCAGTAATCAAAAACCAGAAAGGCGTTGCTAATAGTTTGGTTAGCAATAAGGTAAGAATGATAGTGATTGACCATAAACGAGAAAATACGGTATGGTTTGCAACTTTAGACGGAGGTGTTGATAAATACAATGTTAAGACTAAGATATTTACACATTACAGATACAATCCTCTTGTAATAAATAGTTTAAGTACTGATAGGATTGTTTCGTTATATGAAGATAAAATTGGTGATATATGGATTGGAACAGAATTCGGAGGATTAAATATTTTAAATCCTGAAAGTGGTAAAGTACGTATTTATAAATATGATAGCCAAAATCCATATTCAATAAGCAGTGATATTATATATCCAATTTACGAAGATCGAAATGGAATTGTATGGGTTGGAACCTATAATGGGTTAAATAGATTTGATAGAGAAACACAACGATTTTATAAATATTTTCATAATCCGGCTGATAAAAACAGTATGAGCAGCGATATGATTTTCTCTGTTTATCAAGACAAAAGTGGCTTTTTTTGGCTGGGAACAATGGGAGGTGGATTAAATAAGTTTAATCCAATAACAGGAAAAGCAAAATATTATACTGAAGTTAACGGTTTGCCCAATGATGTTGTTTATTCCGCTATTGAAGATAAATATGGCAATTTATGGTTAAGTACAAATTTTGGAATTTCTCAGTTTAATCCTAAAACAGAAACTTTTGTAAATTTCGACGTTAAAGATGGAATTCAGAGTCATGAATTTAATTATGGAGCAGCATTAATAGATGAAGAAGGAGAATTGTTTTTTGGAGGAATGAATGGTTTTAATGCATTTTATCCTGATGATATTCAAATGAATAAATATATTCCCCCAATTGTTATTTCTTCCTTTAAGTTATTCAATATTGATATTCCAATTACAATAAAAGATGGGGATACAATAAAATTAGATTTTAACGAAAATTTCTTTTCATTTGAATTTTCCTCACTTGATTATACAAATCCATACAAAAATAAATATGCTTTTATTCTCGAAAATTTTGATAAATCATGGAATTATACAAATGCTTCAAAGAGATATGCAGATTATACTTCTGTAAATCCGGGTAAATATACTTTAAGAGTAAAAGGAACAAATAATGATGGCGTATGGAATGAAAAAGGGATAAGAATTTATATTGAAATAAAATCCCCATGGTACGAAACACCAATGTTTAGAATTATTTTAATTCTATTTATAATATTATTCATATGGGGATTAATATATTGGAGAATCAGGCGAATCAGAAAGAAGCATGAAGTGGAGAAAAGAGTTCTTGAAATTCAAAAACAAATCTTCGAACTCGAACAAAAATCATTGCGATTACAAATGAATCCTCATTTTCTGTTTAATTCATTAAACTCCATACAAAGTTTTGTAATTGAGAAAAATACGGATAAAGCGATTTATTATTTATCACGATTTTCGCAACTGATGCGAATGATATTATACAATTCTCAACAAACTTTCGTTGTGTTAACGGATGAATTAAAAGTAATAAAAAGTTATTTGGATCTTGAGAAATTGAGATATAATGATGCATTTGACTATATAATTGATTTAGATCAGGAAATTGATGATGAGTTTATCGCAATACCTCCAATGATTATTCAACCTTATATAGAAAATGCTATTATTCATGGCTTGCTTCATAAAAACACTAAAGGAGAAATAATAATACAGTTTAAATTGATTGCTAACTATATATATTGTATCATTCAGGATAATGGAATCGGAAGAGAAGCTTCTGCAAAAATAAAAGCAAAATCTGGAATCGAACATAAATCAAGCGGAATGCTGATAACCCAGGAAAGATTAAATATCTTAAACAGCAGGAATAAAGAAAATATTTCAGTAAAAGTTATTGATTTATACGATGATATGGGTGCAGCTGTTGGAACAAGAATAGAATTGATGATTATTTACAAAGAATTTTAAATTAAACAGATATGATTAAAGCAATTATAGTTGACGATGAACAAAGGTCAAGAGATGCACTTAACGGATTAATAGAAAGGTATTGTCCTGAAGTCTTTATTATTGCACAGGCAAATGGTTGTCTGGACGGAATAGAAAAAGCAAAAAAGTTTAATCCTGACATTGTGTTTTTAGATATTCAAATGCCTGATGGAAGTGGATTTAATTTTTTAGAAGCTTTTGAGAAATTTAATTTTGAAGTAATTTTTACGACAGCACATGATCAATACGCAATAAAAGCTATAAGATACAGTGCGTTGGATTATTTGCTTAAACCTATTGATCCTGATGAACTTAAAGCTGCTGTCAGAAAATTTATGCAGAAGCAGGATAAAGGACAAATCAATAATAACATTAAAGTTTTGCTTGAGAATTTGAAAAGTCCTTCAAATGAATCAAAAAAAATAATACTATCAACATCTGAAGGAATGCATATTGTCAGCACCGATGATATAATAAGGTGTGAATCAGATGATTATTATACTAAGTTTTTCTTTTTAAATGCTACTTCTATTTTGATTTCCAAAACATTAAAACAAAATGAAGCTATATTAAGTGATTTTAATTTTATCAGACCACACAAATCGCACCTTATTAACATTAAATATATTAAGAATTATTTAAAAGTAGATGGCGGCTATATCTTAATGACAGATGGAAGTAAGATTCCTGTATCGAGAAGAAAACGGGAAAGTATTGTTGAAATATTAAATCATCTATAAAAGATAAATATTTTCTATATTAGTTTTTTTTATTAAATTTGCCACCTGAAAAATTTTTCTATGCAAAAAAGTAATTAACTTTAATGTAATTGCTAATGAATTAACCGAAAACTTTTTTGGGAGTACCGTAAACTGATTTTTTTTATAAATTATAAAAAGAGTTGGTACTTTTACACAAGTTTAAATTTTATATCTGATGGATGATTTAATTTATATATTAATAGGTATAGGATGGGTGATTTTTGGATTATACAAAAATTATCAAAAGCAGGTTAAGAAACAGCAAACCAGCGTAAAAAATGTAACTGTAGAAGATCAGCAGCCATCAAGGGTTAAAGATATTTTTGAACAGTTATTTCCTGTTGATGAATATATAAGTGCAAATGATGAAAATCAAAGTCAGGAAATTATCACCACCGAAATTGAAAGTTTAGAAAATGAAGTAGTTTATGAAAAATATAATAGAGATGTAAAAACCAATATTATAAATGAACATAAAAAAACATCACGAATATTTGAAGAAGAAGCTAAAGAGGAAAATACGATAATAGCAGATTTCGACATCAGAAAAGCTATTATTTATAGTATGATACTTGAGCGACGGTATAGTTAATGAAATTTATATTTAATAAAAATAGTTGTTTTACGAATATTTTAAACAAACGGGTATTAATATATTTTATAATTTTGCCCACTTAAAAAAAGCACATTAATTCTAACATAAAATTACAGGAGTATGTTGAGAAAATTATTCTTTTCATTAGGAATCTTACTATCAGTCAATCTGATGGTTTTTTCGCAGTCAGGTGAACTTAAAGGGAAATTAACCGATAAGGATACCAAAGAGCCCATTCCGTTTGCCAATATTATTGTTGAGCAAACAGGCAAACAATTTGGTGGGGGTACTACAGATTTTGATGGTAATTATACTATCAAACCATTACCTCCAGGTCGTTATGATGTAAAAGCGACCTATGTTGGTTATAAACCTTTAATGATAAAAGGTGTAGTTATCAACTCAAATACCATTTCATTCAATAATATAATGATGGAATCTACAGCAATAACAATTGCTGAATTTGAGGTGAAGGATTATAAAATACCTTTAATCAATAAGGATCAAACATCATCAGGGGAAACAGTTACATCTGAAGAAATATCAAAAATGCCCGGACGATCAGCTCAGGCAATTGCAGCTACTGTTGGTGGAGTGCAATCTACTGACGGAAATATGGGAAGTGTACGTGGTCAAAGAACTGATGGTACAGTAACTTATATTGATGGTGTAAGAGTTAGGGGTTCTTCGGGACTACCAAAATCAGCTATTGAAGAAGTTGCTGTTATTTTAGGAGGTACACCTGCTAAATATGGAGAAGCAACTGGTGGTATCTTAAATATTACTACAAAAGGACCTTCCCGTGAATTTGGTGGTAGTTTTGAGTTAGTTACATCATCATTATTTGATGATTATGGATACAATATTGGTTCTTTCAGTTTAAATGGACCATTATTGAAAAGTAAAGATCCAAAACTCAGATCCTCGTTATTAGGATTCTTTATTTCAGGGGAAATTAATTATGAAAAAGATTCAAGACCTTTTGCAAATGGAGATTATAAAGTAAACGATGCAAAAAGAGCTGAACTTGAAAAAAATCCATTACGTTTTTCAAATCAAGGAATTACATATAATTCAGAATATTTAAGAAAAACTGATCTGGAGAAAATTTATTCAAAAGAAAACGGTGATAATTATGGTATAAGTTTATCGGGAAAGATAGACGTTAGAACTACCAATACAACTAACCTTACTTTTGGAGGTTCTCTTGATTATGGTAAAGGAAGATTGTGGGAAAGATCAAACTCTTTATTGAATTCAATTAATAATGGTGAGTATGAAACTTCTACATGGAGAGTTTATGGTAAGTTTACTCAACGTTTTCAAGCAGAAAAAGATAGCAAATCTCTTATAAAAAATGTTTTCTATCAGATTCAGGCTGACTATACAAAATTTGATCAGACTATTCAGGATAGAAATCATCAGAATAATTTGTTTGATTATGGTTACGTTGGTAAATTTAAAACATATAAAGACAAACAATTTGAGATTGGTTCAGATACTATTAATGGAAATATCTATAATGATGTATGGGTTTTATCTAACATCTATGATACTTTAGTAACCTTTGAACGTTCTGAATTAAATCCAACTTTAGCAAATTATACTTCGCAATATTACAGTTTGTTTGACCTAAATTCAGGGTATTATACAAATTATAATATTATTAGAAATTTAAAAGGACTTATAAATGGAGAAACACCTCCAAGTGTTTATGGTATTTATAGCAATACTGGCGGAGTTTATAATGGATATGGAAAATCTCAGACAACACAAATCGGTTTAAGTGCAAATGGTTCAGCTGATATTGGAAATCATGCATTTGAATTTGGAATTCAATACGAACAAATAGCACAGCGCGACTATAATTATAGTCCTGTTGGTTTATGGGAATTAGCAAGAAATCTAACCAATAAACATATTCGTCAGTTAGATACCGATCATCCAACATTACATGCAGGAGGAATTTTAGATACCATTTATTACGATTATAAATATTCTCAACAAGAACAAGCATTTTTCGATGTTAATTTACGTAAAAAACTTGGTATGCCAGTAGATGGACATAGTTTAAACGATTGGATTGATGTTGACAATTATGATCCTTCCACCTATTCTATAGACATGTTTAGTGCAGATGAATTATTAAATAATGGATCGTCTTATGTAAGTTATAGTGGTTATGATTATAAAGGAAAAAAACTTTCAAGCAGGCCAACATTAAATGATTTCTTGACAGCAAAAGATGAATCTGGAAATTACAAACGTGAAATTCCTGCTTTTGAACCAATATATATGGCTGGTTACCTGCAGGATAAATTCGCTTTTAATGATCTTATTTTTAATATCGGAGTTCGTATTGATCGTTTTGATGCTAATCAGATGGTATTGAAAGACCCCTATTTATTCTTTGATTCAAAAAAAGTAAGTGATGTGGATGGTGCATTTAATACCAATAATAAAGGATTTCACCCTGCTTCAGTTGGACAGAATGCAATTGTTTATGTAGATGATTATAAAGCGAATACACCAAAGATATTAGGTTATAGAAATGGTGACATTTGGTATAATTCAACTGGAACCGTTATAGAAGATCCACTATTGATAAGTGGAAATTCAGGAAAACCAACTCCTTTCAGAGTTAATACTACTCAAAAAGATATAAGTATAGATGCATTTGAAGATTATACTCCTCAAACAACATTCATGCCTCGTATCTCTTTTTCATTCCCAATTTCAGATGAAGCATTATTTTTTGCACATTATGATGTTATAACTAAAAGACCAACATCTGGTCTGGAAATTAGTCCTATTTCATATTTATTCATCGAAAGTATTGGAAGTTCAGTTATCAGTAACCCTAATTTAAAACCAGAAAGAACTACAGATTATGAATTAGGATTTCAACAGAAAATCAGTAATTCTTCTTCTTTAAAGTTTTCTGCTTATTATCGTGAAATCAGAAATTTAGTTCAGGTAAAGCGTTTTACAGGTGCTGATCCTAATCCAAATTATATTTCATATACCAATATAGATTTTGGAACAGTAAAAGGTTTAACTGTTACTTATGATTTAAGAAGAACAGGAAATGTTAGAATAAGAACTAGTTATACTTTGCAGTTTGCTGATGGAACAGGTTCTTCAGCAACATCTCAAGCAACTTTGGTTAGCTCTGGTCAACCAAATTTAAGAACAACTACTCCTTTGGCTTATGATCAACGACATGCCGTAAAAGCCAATATTGATTACCGGTTTGATGAAGGTAAAAAATACAGTGGTCCTAAAATTACAAGAAAAATTAAAGGTACTGATAAAGTTAAAACCTTTTTATTGCTTGAAAATACAGGTATAAATCTAACATTTAATGGAAGTTCTGGAACTCCTTACACAAAACGTTCTATATTGGATAACGTTATTACCGGTCAGCAAAATGGATCAAGATTACCTTGGCAATTCTGGATGGATGCTCAGATCGACAAAGACATCATGTTGAAATTCAATAAAAGTGATACAAAAAAGAAAAAGTTTGCATATCTAAATATTTATTTACAGGTTTTAAATGTATTAAATACACAAAACACAGTTGGAGTTTATTCTACAACCGGTAATCCTGATGACGATGGTTATTTAGCTAATCCAAAAAATCAGGCTTTAATAAATGCGTATGCAGATTCTCAATCATTCAGAGATTTATATTCTACATCTATAAATAATCCATACAACTATTCTTTACCAAGAAGAATACGTTTAGGAATATCACTTAATTTTTAATTTTATAAATAGAGATAGCTTAAAAAAAATAAAAAAATAGAAGTTATGAAAAATATCTTTAAAATAATATTTTTAGCTTTTGTTAGTTTCTTAATTGTAAATATTTCTTATGCTGAGAAATATAAAGGAGAAGTAAACAAACCAAAGTCAACAAAACAAACCAAAGCTGAACCATGTAAACCGGCAACCGGATCTACAGATTTGGATGTAAATAATGTAAGAACACGTATAAATACCGGTGGTGATATGTGGTGGGATTTTACCCAGGCTAAATATGAAATTCCAAAAGGCAGCAGAAAGACTTCCATGTTTGCTGCAGCTCTTTGGATTGGAGGTTTAGATATAAATAAACAGCTTAAATTAGCTGCTCAACGTTTCCGTTCAGGTGGAGTCGATTTCTGGACCGGACCACTAACCGTTAATGGTACTGCTGCTGTTGATGCAGAAACCTGTAACGAATGGGATAGACATTTTAAGATTACCAGACGTGAAGTTGAAGAATTTATTGCAGATCCATCTAAAAAAACCAAAGTTATCGAAGATTGGCCTTGGCAAGGTAGAACTGATAAAGGACAAACAAATTTTTTAGCTCCGTTTTTTGATAAAGATGGTGATTATGCTTATAATCCTGATAATGGTGATTATCCATATTATGATTTTAATAATTCACTGTGTCCAACTAATCCGGATAAAAAGAATCCTGATGGAACCTGGAAACCATTGGAAAAAACAATGGAAACAGAAAGAGGAAATGGTAATCCAAGAGTTAAAGGTGGAATTTTAGTTGATCAGGTTCTAAAAGGAGATTTAACTTTATGGTGGGTTTTTAATGATAAAGGAAATATTCACTCTGAATCAAATGGAGATCCTATTGGTTTGGAAATTAGAGCTCAAGCTTTTGGTTTCTCAACAAATGATGAAATCAACAATATGACATTCTATACTTATGAAATCATAAACCGTTCTACCTATACTTTAACCGAAACCTATTTCAGCCAATGGGTTGATACTGACTTAGGTTACGCTTTTGATGATTATGTTGGTTGTGATGTAAAAAGAGGATTGGGTTACAGTTACAATGGAAGAGCATCAGATGGTGCTGGTCAGTATTATGCTTATGAAGGAAATCCTCCTGCAATTGGTGTTGACTTTTTCCAGGGTCCTTATATGGATCCGGATCAAATAGATAATCCTAAATACAATGCAGCTGGCAATCAAATTTGTGATGTTAGTATCAATGGTGTTAACTTTGGAAACGGAATCATTGATGATGAACGTTTTGGAATGAGAAGATTTTTGTATTATAACAATTCTTCTGGTCCTACAGGTGAACCTGAAGCTGCTATGGATTATTATAATTTACTGAAAGGTATATGGAAAGATAACAGAAAAATGACTTACGGTGGTGATGGTCACGGTTCTGGTAATTTAACTACCAGCGTTACAGCAGACTTTATGTTTCCTGGTGATTCAGATCCTTGGCAATGGGGAACTGGTTGCGGAGCTGATCCTGTTCCTGGTAAATTATGGACAGAAGAAACAGCTAATAATGCACCTGCTGACAGACGTTTTATGCAATCTGCAGGACCTTTTACATTGAAACCGGGTGCTGTTAATTATATTACAGTTGGTATTCCTTGGGCAAAAGCAACTTATGGCGGTCCTATGGCCTCAGTTGAATTATTAAGAGTTGTAGATGATAAATGTCAGGCTTTATTCGACAATTGTTTTAAAGTACTTGATGGACCTGATGCACCGGATTTGTTTGTAAAAGAATTAGACAAAGAGCTTATCCTTTATATTACAAATGTTAAAGGCTCTAATAACTTTAATGAATCATACAAAGAATTGGATGTTAGAATCCCAGAAACTGAAATTAAAAAGACAATTAAAACGGATACTACTATTTCACAAAATGGGGATACTACTTATCACATGATAATTACCAAAACGGATACAATCGAATTTGATAGATTCTATAAATTTGAAGGTTATCAGATATACCAGTTAAGGGATGCAACTGTATCTATTGCTGATATTGAAAATCTTGATAAAGCAAGAATTGTTCAGCAATGTGATTTAAAGAATGTAGATAGTCAGGGAAATGCAATATCTCAATTAATTAACTATAAGAAAAGTGATGCTTTAGCTGGAAGTTTAGTTCCTATCGAAAAAGTAAATGGAGCAAATGTTGGTGTATCTCATTCATTTAAAATTTTGGAAGATCAATTTGCTACCGGAGATAAACGTTTGGTAAATCATAAGAAATACTATTTCATTGCAATTGCATATGCTTATAATAATTATAAAACCTATAACCAGTCATCTGCAGAATCACTTGATGGTCAAAAAGAACCTTACTTAGCAGGTAGAAAAAGCAGAATCGGCGAAATCAGATCAATAACTGCAATTCCTCACCAACCTGTACCAGAAGCAAGTGGAACTAAAATAAATGCGGTTTATGGTTCTACTCCTAAAATCAAAAGAATTGAAGGACAGGGTAATGGAGGATATAATCTGGATTTAACACAAGCTTCCATTGATGAGTTAATGTCAAAAACCAGTCCTCCTTATATCGTTGAAAATCCAGTTTATGAAAATAATAAAGGACCTATTAATGTTAAAGTAATTGATCCGTTAAATGTAAAACCAGGTAATTTTACACTTAAGTTTAAACCTACATCAATAACAGATACTATTAACGATGCAATGTGGGAATTATATAAAGAAGAAAATGGTGCTTTGGTTTTGCAGGATACCTCTCACGTTGGTATTAAAATTGCTAATGAACAAATAATAACAAATCTGGGTCTATCAATCACGATTGGACAAGTTCAGGATATTGCTTCACCTATTAATGCTGTAAATTCTATTGGAAATTTAATAAGAGATGAAAGTTTTATTGAGGCTTCGCTTACTTTTGCTGATAGCAATAAAGTATGGTTATTTGGAGTTCCTGATAATGACGGTAGTGATCTTAAAGCTTTTAACTGGATAAGATCAGGACAGGTTTCCGGAGGCGAAACTCCAACTGAAGCTGAAAAAGAAACAGAAGACTATTATTATAAAGCTCCCGATTTAATTCATGGTGGTGATAGAAAGTTCTTTTTGGATATGAAAGAACAATACGAAAAAATATTAGGTGGTACTTGGGCTCCTTATCGTCTTTCTTCAGTATGGAACAATGGGCCAGCTTATCCAAGATTAAATCCAATAGGACCTTCTTTGGTTAAAAATCACTTAAATAACTTAGCAAGCGTTAATATTGTATTTACTTCAGACAAATCAAAATGGACCAGATGCCCAGTTATTGAAATGAGTGATGATCCTGTATTGGTTAATGGTGTTGCTAAGTTTAGTCTGAGAGCAGATGCTTCAAGAAATAAAAATGGCGAAGTTGACGCTACTGAAGATTATCCTACAGGAATGAGTTGGTTTCCAGGTTATGCAATTAATGTTGAAACCGGCGAAAGACTTAATATTATGTTTGGTGAAGATTCATGGCAAAGTGGAAATAATGGAAAGGATATGAAATGGAATCCAACATCTACATTTTTTGATCCAAATAGTTATAAGATTATTTTTGGTGGAAAGCATTATGTTTATATTATGGGGCACAATAGTAACATAACCGGTGGTAATAATTTTAATTCACCTGCTTATGATAAAGGAAAATGGGCTTATGAAATGATAAAATCAGCTGGTAACAATTTGGGTGCTGTTTACTCAAATGTTATGTGGGTTGGAATGCCAATGGTTTTTGGAAGTTACAAGTTTGATGATCCTTCAAATATACCTACGGATGCTACAATCAGATTAAGGGTTCAAAAGCCATATAAACGTTTTTATGCTACTAAAACGGATACAGCTACTATAAAACAAAACAATAATTATCCAATGTATCAGTTTAATACTGATGATTTAGCAACAGAAAAAGGTATTCTTAGTCTGGCTCAATCTGCACTTGATTTAATTGGTGTTGTTCCTAATCCATATTATGCATTTTCAAATTATGAAGCAAATCAATTGGATAATAGGGTAAGAATAATTAATTTGCCACAAAAATGTACAGTTACAATTTATACTTTAAACGGAACTTTAATCAGACAATTTAAAGTGGATAAAGAAGGTGTTATATCTGGTGGAGGTGAAGCCTTAACCAGTATTGATTGGGATTTAAAAAACTATGCTAATAT
>CAZYEM010000043.1:1178-20383 GCA_964646395.1 uncultured Bacteroides sp. | reverse complement strand
TGAATCATTTGTATTTCTTTCTTGGATTATTTCCACTTTGTTTTTTTAGCCATAATTATTGCATTCCTTGGAAAGCTGACATATCAGCCCCCGAATTTTGTAAGACATTAGCTATACCTTGTCCACCATTTTGTTGTATATCCATTTCAGCAGCCTTAGCTCCTGCAGCAGCCATGACTTGAGTAGAAGCAGCCTGAGATTGTTGTTGAGCCATTGCTTGAGCTTGTCTAGCTTGCTCTTCTTGGATCTTTTGATTCTTCTCTTCTTCAGAGATAACCCAGTTACGAGAATCAAACCCAAGAGACGAGATCAAAGCCTTGGCATACTCTTCCCACTTGAATGCTTGTAGTGCCTCAGGCGGTAGGTTACGCACCATCTCACCCATTTGCATCAGCTTCTGTAAATCAGTATCCCGTGATAAAGCTTGTAGACCTGTAACAACTTCAACAGTTAAAGTACCATCCTTATTAAAGAACTGATTGTACATTCTCTTGTCTAGTTGATTATCTTCAATCATCAAGAAGATCACTCGTTTAATAATTGGTTCCATTAAGTCTCTAGCAATAGCACCAAAGGCACCACCAAGAACTGTTTCTAATTCAGAACCAATCATACGCACAGCTGTAGCTGTTACCCGATCTCCACTAGGCAGGGCAGCAGCAGTCATTAAGAATGCTTGACCAATCTCTCGTCTCATTGTTTCTACCGCTGCTTGAGCAGCAGCAATCTGAGGATTCATTGTTTGACTAGGAGACAATACAAACACATCTTCCTTCCTAGCAGGAACCCAAGAGCCATTAGATTGGTTTGAGATGTCATCAATCTCAGTGATACCACTTGGGTCAAGGCACATCCAGAAAGCCGTAGCTGCTGCCATACCATCAAGCATAGCCTTTGTGTAACTGTCTAGCGACTGGAGGTCACCTAAGGTATCCTCACTATGAGATCGCCCATAGTTCTCACCAGCCACCCCGTACCAACGTAAAGCTGTACATGGACATACTTCATACGTTCCTTTAGAAAGTTCATTACCATCTGCATCTTCTTTTTTATAATCCCACATATCTTTTTTGTTACGTACCAACTGACAAAATTGTTTTTCATATCCTAACTTATTGGTTGTTGGAATATAAGCATTGTTACTGATAACATCAGGGTCTGTCAATTCATATTCTACATAGATAATCTCTTGCACAGTCCCATCCACAGCTCGTTGAACAACATAATGATCTAACCTTGTTGTTCTAAATCTATAGTCATCTTCTATATGTACCAAGGAATCTCCAACAACAACCAAAGATTGAATAGCTTGATATACAACTTCTCTTAAATTAGAAGCTGCAAGCTTTCGGTATACCTGATAACTCATAGTTTCAAGATATGAATTGATTTCATTTGTTGGTTCTACTCCAGACTTAAGATTGAACTTAAAGAAAGGAGTATCATTCACAGGAATCATAGCTGATAGCATTCGACTAGCAAGACTAGTAACACCCCGTGATCCCACCGAAGAGAACGGAGATGGCAACAACATCTCCTCAGTCCACCCTTCAGGTGGTAACAGACTGGGGATGGTTAGGGCTGCACAATAGCGTGAGCGAACTAACTTAGACTGACGAGCAGAATGTAGTTGTGAAAATCTATCGGCTAATGTATATTTCATATTGTCCTTATAACTTGTTAATGTTTACACCAGTATATAAAGAACCAAGAAAATCTAATGATGTTTTATTAGAAGCACCAATAGTTCCTTTTTGTTCTGCTTCTGTTTGAGCAGCAGCTTCATCAATGGCTGCTTGCTCAGCTTGGGTTGCTTGCATAACAGCAGCGTTTTCCTCACGCTTAATTCGTTCTCTATCTGCGGCTTCTCGTTGAACTCGTCGAGCTTCAGTTGCTTCGGCAGCGATACGGCGTTCAGTTTCTTGTTCTTTTTGAAATGCTCGTTCATCAGCCATAAGCTTAGACTGATCTGCTAAGGTCATACCACCATCAATCTTAGGACTACCTCCCATAAATACCACCACTTTCTTTTTGTTTGTTGTATATTGCTTTTAGTTTATTAATCAATTCTATTTGACCAGCTCTAAAAGCAGATCGTCGTGCAAATGTTTCTGTTGAAATCTCAGGATCATATGCCAGTACTGGGTACATCTCGTCGAGCAACTCGATCAACCTTAGTTCGATCCTTGGGAAGGTCTCTTGTTTCATTTTGTAGTTTTAATACCTCTGTTTGTAATTGTCCAACCTGTTCATATAGATCTTTGAACATTAATCTAATATCAGATTGAGTCAATGTTGCTATGTTTGTGTTTAACCGTAGTTTAAAATTATCTAATATACTCATGGTGTTATTATTGTTGGAAGTGTTTTAATATAATCTTCTCTTGTTGTGTTTTTATTAACAACAGATGGATTCATATATGTATCTCCAACATATTCTTTTTCTTTTTTTGAATTAAATGTAGTGTAAGAAGACTCAATATCACTTATAATTTTTTTATACATCTGATCTTCACTTAAAGAGGCTGTCTGATACATACCAATTCTTTTTTGATCTTGATTATATTTAGTGAATTCTGTATTTATTTGATCCGTAGTACTTTTAAAGTTTTTTGATATGGCATCAAACTCAGACTGAACTGAATAAGCTGCATTTGTTTTAAACAAAACAGCCTCATCATCAGCTGTAGTAGCTGTTTGATTTTGAAGTCCACCTCGTTGTAATTCACCAAGAGCTGAATATTTTTTAGTAAGAGCATCATTAATACCTGAGGCATATTTATCAAAGGAATAGGTAATAGGTGTTGCAGCTGCTGTTGTTTGTGCAGCCGTAGTTTTAGTTACACTATTAGAATTATTAATATCAAACATAGTATTACCACCCAATTTATTGGCTGCCTTAGCTTGATTAATCAAGTCAGTAGCAGCAGTCAATTGAGTATTATATGCTGCTTGTTGGTTTTTAACCGTAGGTTTTTTAACCCCCGCAATCTGCAGTAGTTCTTCAGCAGTCTGAGCACCTAACAGCAGATCATTACCCGTAGTCTCTCTGCGGGTGATCTTAATACTAGAAGTATCAGCAAAGAATTCATCATATATATCATTCTTCATACCAACTTCTCTAGTTGCTGTAACAACTTTGTTTTTTTCAATATTAGCTGTATAAGCCTTTAGCAAAAGATCCATAGCATTTTTATTTTTTAATACTTTAGCGTCATATGCTTGTTTATACTTGCGATCTTTAGCCGCCTGCACTTGGGGTGCCCCATAGATTTGGGGCGACCCATACATATTATACTTAATAGCCATATGTTCCTTATTTTAACTCACATCCTCCAGCCGAACAAGCTAGATCATGTGATGATGTTGTTGAATCAGTCATTTCATAGTTCATCAGTTGAGAGAAATCAACTGCAATCTTTGGTGTCATGTTGTATGTCCTAGCATCAATGGTTTCAAAGGGAGCTTGAGCATAGGTATGATCAGACTTAGGTAAGAAAGCAATACCACTAATCTTATCAAAGTTTTTCCATACCCAATTACCTACTTCAAGAAACTCATCCTCAGTATATGATACCGTGATACTTGGTTTGTGATGACAGTAGTATTGTTGATAGTCCATCCATAACTTCAGATGTTCCATAGCACCAAGGCTGAGGGAGGTTGTTGTATCTACTGGAGCTTTCTGAGGAAACGTAAGCACCGCAGTAGACGCAGGATTAACTACACAATCTTCTACAAGAATGTTCTGATCTTTCATAAGCTGATACAAAGGATCCTTCTTGTCAATGCGTACACGTCTGAAGTAGAACTCAGAGTACCGAGGATGCAGCCCACTCGATGAGTTAGCTAGACAACTAGTAGTACCCTCAGGCTTGATACAACAGATAGACTTACTGGGTTCAATACCAAGTCGAGTGGACCACGTAAGGTTAGTATATTCAGCTGTCTCCTTGAGCACCTCTAGGGTGTACTTAAGCTTAGCTGATCCTTCCTTACCTGACATCAACTTGTTATCAAAGATACCAGTCATTGACACACCAAGCAATCGTTCCTCTGTACAGTTCTTCTTCCACTCAGGCTTGAGATATGGAAAATAAGTGAACATACTTTGAACTGTTCCAATAACAGTAGCTTGTTCAATCTTCCTGTTGAGTGTTTCAATTGTATCTGTCTCACGTACTACTACGGTAGACAAGTTACAGAACTGCATAGGTCGAAGGATAATCTCAGAGCAAGGATTAGTTCCTAAGGAATACTTAGTATCTCGTCCTGCCTTGTGTGCTAAATCAGTCATAGCTTTACGATTAACAATACCACGCTCACCACTATGAGAGTTGTATAAGTCAGTCCACTCTTCCATGAACTGTCCCATGCTTGGGCGGTCATTATAGACCGCAGAGTTGTTTGCAAGCGATCTGTGACTGGAGGCTTCCCACCATGCCCCTGACTTGCAAGTAGCCATCTCACGGTCACTGAGGTCGCTGAGCGAGATCATAGCTGATCGTCGCACACCACCCACAATGACAGACTGTGCAATCTTGCAACAGATGTCGTGGCATTCAAGAGCCGTAAGATTACGTCCCTTAGCCTTATAGAAAGTTTGTGTTACATATCGAAACACTTCTTCTAGGGGAGCAGGTCCACTTGCCCGACCACCAAAGGTCTTGAGGCGAACACCTGATCCACGTACAAGGGAGACATCCCACTTAGGGTGAATACCATTGTAAAGATTGTCGATCAGTGTACGCAGTGCGTCACACCAACCTTCCCTTGAGTCAGCCACATAGATAACGTTATCCCAATCTTTGGTAATCACATTAGGTACAACAGGTAACTGATGGATGCATCGTCCTTCAACTGTGTATCCTACTCCTGTGCCACACATAAGGATATACATCAACTCACTGAATGAGGATGGTGTATTGATTTCCATGTAAGCACAATTGTACAGAGCTGTGTTATCCTTGTCCAACGCAGGACCCGCAGTCATAAGACCACGCATACTGGGGAGGACTTCAAGGTTTAAAATAGCATACTTGATATCAGATCTCTCAGCAAGAGCAGGAGCTTTCGTTGTAAAGTAATCCCACCACCTATCCACAGTTTCTTCCCAAGTCTCTCGTCTACCAAGCTCAGGCATCCATCGAGAGTAACGACTCAGGGCAATGAACTCTTGGAAGGTATTCATGATATACCTGTCGATCCAAAGCCACCATCAGCTCTATTTGTGTTATCTAACTCTGTCATTATTGTAAACTGAGGGGTGATAACAGGTGTGATGACCAGTTGAGCTAGGCGATCACCCTTGTTAAAGACGATTGTTGTAGCACAGGTATTCATAAGTAACATCTTGATGGTACCACGGTAGTCAGGATCAATAACTCCTACTCCATTACACAGGACAATGCCCTGTAAAGCAAGGGATGATCGAAGGTAAACCAGTCCTGCTGTACCCTGAGGTAAAGCAATAGAGACACCTGTGTCAACCATAACAGGTTGATTAGGCATCAAGGCAACCCGATCTAGGCAACTTAGGTCTGACCCAACAGACCCCGCTGTCTGATATACAGGGGCAACCGCAGTAGGAGCTAAGGCAATCCTTACCTTATCACCTACATAAGTGTTGGTATAAATTTCATGTGTTGTTGGTGAACCAAACGTATTTGTATCCGCAGTATAACTATTATTTATCATCAGTATCCCTTTGGTTGTATTCTATAGCCCCAACTATTAGTAAGGTTTCCATAGAATTGGTTGTTTCGTATCTTTATTATACTCTCCACTGCGGAGAATACGCACACATTGTGCCATTTTCACAGCGTAATCGTACCCATATGCACACCCATCAACACCCACAGATTTATCATAGGTAGCTAATACAGCTTCAGTCCAGTACTGGGGTTGAACTGAGTCCAGTATCTTACTTGCTTTTACAGGTCCACACTTCCATACTCCAGGAATGTTATCGGTCGTATCTCCCATAAGCCATTGCTTATGGAAGTTATACTCAGCTGTCTGAGCGTCTAACAACACAGGTGCTTCTTCCTTGTCGGGGTTCCAATGCCATCCCCTTACTGAACGGAGATCCTTGTCTATGGTTACAGCGACAGCCTTAAACCCACTAGACATCATACCCATAATGTCATCAGCTTCCAAAGTAGGGATATCCAACTTGTTAGTCTTAGTTACAAGTTCGATTGCCAAGCCTAAGCACTCAGGTACCTTACGACTGCCGTCATCCCTGTGTCGCTTGTATGCTTCCCATATCTTACGTCTATAGTTATCAGACCTAGGGCAAGACACAGCTACATACACCTTGTCCACACCCTTAGGTGTCCAAGCTTTGATATCATGTATGATACGATTCTCAAGCTCGTCAACCCCCTCTGTCTCTGCCCAGAAGGCAGCCTTATAGGCTATGATGTCTCCATCTAGCACAGCTACCTCAGGCATCTTCTCCATTGTCATCATCATTGTCATTATCCTCTCTAAGCTCTTTATGTAAAGCTTTAATTATATTTTCTATAGCATCACTTGAGATTGCTATGTCATTTCGTTGTGCTACACAAGCAACACAAGTACATAAATACTTGTCGTCATCTTGTAAATACTCAAGCCAATCATCAAACAGTTCATTTAATTTTGTTTTAAATTTAACTTCAGTGTCATTATTTAATACTCTGTAGTGAAACATTTCTTGATAATCTACATTACCTTCTTCTATTTTGTTTGCCATATCTTCTGACTCATGGTTTCGCCACTCACCAGTATGGTCAATTAACTTTCGTGTACCGTGTGCAACAAAAACTTCTAGTGCACCAATCTTACGACCATAACCAACCTCATTTAAATACCTGCAGTCATCTACAATAACACACTTCTCATGCCACTGCTTAGGGTTGACTTCTAAGTTATCAGTATCCTGTGATTTAATAGTAGCTAATCTCTCAGCAAACTTCTTTACCCAGTAATCAGGATCTTCTTTACGCTTACTAGAGCCAAGTAGTTGACAAGCAATCCTATATTCTTCAGGATTCTTTTCCTTGGTTAGTCCAGTAAGTTCAACTTCCTTCTTCAGTATCTCAGCAAAAGAAAGATTGACAGGTGAATATCCTTTTTCATATAAGTATTTATTAAACCAATTAGCCACAGTTGTTTTACCAACACGTGCCTTACCTCCAATCATAACTACCATCATAAAGATACCTCCATAATTGTTTAGGTGAAAAAAGTCTTGGGAAATTCTTATGATGTACATTAAGAAAATCTATAACGAATGTTGTGCATGTGGGTGGGATGTTAATCTTATCTTCTTTATTAAAATATCTAAGGATTTGATACCATATCAAAGCCCAGTGATGTGTCTCAGGATAAGCTAAGAACCACTCAAAGGCATCTTCTCTTAGGTTTATAATACCCATGGATATCTGAGCATAAGGATCAACACCAAATAATTTCTTGTTTAGCCCCAACCTTACGACCCTTGGTTTTGATCCATCAACAGTAATTAATATTAGTTTATATGCATTAAACCTTAACTCAAGATGTACATGAGTATGCTCAGTCCATTGCATTAAACCAATAACATATTTACGCCAGCCTTGTAATCTGATTGAGTTGTAAAAACATATCCTTACTTCAGCTTTCATAGAAAATTACCAATCCCAGATAGACAGCAAGGGCATGCTCTACCCTAGCTCCATCTGATTTCTCCCAACCGTGCAACATAACCATAGCATTTGACTTTAGTATAGCCATGAGGTCTCTTTGCATACATGCTTTCAAGTGATCTTTTCCATCAAGAGATATACTTGTTCCAACAAACCCATCATCTTCATCCATCTGAGCAGGATTATAAACAGTTCCGATAGCTGGATTACCCCCCCATTTTCTAGCAGCTGTATGAAATGCGGGAAAGTTATGCTGAGGATATCCTCGCATAGGTCCTGCTATATATAAATCTAATCTTTCAGTCATATTATTATTCCTTAGTGTGTGTCCGACCATGTATTACCAACAGTATAATCTGCATCTACTTGAATGTTTAATCTCAGTTCTTTACCTGCATCAATAGCAGCAAGCTTTAAGATATTACCAACAGCATCAGCATGCTCTATTGGTACAGCATACTGAAGCTCGTCATGCACATATGCCATCTGATAAACATCATTACCAAACATCTTCTGTAAAGCTTCACTTGCTTTTAACATCCATAATTTACTGACAATAGCACCTGCTCCTTGCAGCAAAGTATTGAGTGCAGCATATTCTTTCCGTACTGGTATACGTCTACCATCAGGTAAGATGACAGACTTATCCTTTAGAAATTGAAACCTGACTTCTTCTTGTACCTTACCCAAAGCAGGAATCTCTTTCTGAAACCGTTTGCGTAACTTCTCAGCATTAGTAACGGTACAATTAAGAACCTTGCTCAGCTTAGGATTACTTGCACCATATAGATAAGCATAGATAAAAGACTTGGCTAAGTCTCTCGATTGTAGACCTGCAGCTGTTTGATTGTGTGTATGTATATCACCATCAACTAAGATCTCAGCATACTTACCTGAGTCATACTTACTCATATAGTGAGCAAGCATTCGTAGCTCCAGTCCCTTGAGATCTGCACCTACTTGAGTGTATCCAACTAGAGCAGGACACCATAGAGAACGAACTCTACTGTCACTTGAGACTTGAGCTATGTTGGGTTGACTGTGAGTACACCTGCCTGTAGCAGCACCTTGTGGGTTGATACCACCATGAATACGACCATCCCTAGAGTAGGCAGCACGTAGATTCCAATCTTCTATCTGACTGATCAGCTTAGTAATGTCAAAGTATTTGACTAGAGTAGTTGCTTCCTCAAACTTAAGTTCTGACAATACTTCTTCGTCTACCTTGGGGTTACCCTTCTCTGTCTCAGGTGCTACCCATCCATACTTCTCGTTGAGGCGAGATGCAATCTGTAGTCTAGAACCAGGATTAAATACTTCTATCTTATCCTTGAGACGTTTACCTGTCTTCTCAGATACCCGTCCAAGAATCTTGTCGGGAAATATGACACGCATGTTGTCTTCGATATCAAGCTTCTCTAACAACAAAGACCTATACAATGCATCACCACCAACAAGATCATAGCCAAAGCCATTCTCTACTTGTTGTTGGCAGACACGTGTAACACTGTGCTCAAAGCGAACTAATCCCTTGTTAGTGATAATGAATGGTAATTGATACTTGTATATCTTCTCACCTAACAGTACGTCATTAAGACAATACTTGCCCATGTCATCTGAGTACACAGCCCAACCACCCTTGTAAACAGTCTTAGGATACTTGAGGTGAGTACCCCAGTTGTCCAATGAGTTGCCACCAAAGGGATGCTCGTTCCGATCAGGGAACATAAGCCGTGATACCACAAGGGTATCGACGATGCAGCGGGGATGATTAAGACCAAGCAGACGCATCAGTACAGGTAGATCGTACCCATAGATGTTGTGTCCAACAAGGATATCAAACTTTGATAGGTATACCAACAGATCTTGTAGTTGATCCTGCTTCCATAGTTTAGGAGTTGCAGCATCAGTGTCCTTCGTAGCTACGCACCATATCTTAGTGCATTCCTTAAGAGCAGTACCCTTCTTCTCGACATAGACTTCACTGAGGGCATTGCCTTCGATATCTAGTATGCATGTCTTCATTGTATTCCTTCCACTGGGTTAAAGGCTACCGTGCCTGTGTCATCTACAGCAAAGCCGATCTCCTGTAGCCGACCTGACTTGCGGTCATAGTACAATGCCGTAGCAATGCCTGCCCGACCAGTCAGTCGATTCTTCAGTACTCGTACAATGGTTGTATTAGATGTACGTTCATCAGGGTTCTGTCGATCTCTCTCAAGACCAATCACTGTGTTAGGTACTGAGGACAATGCACCAGACCCACGTAGATCCTGTAAGGTGACACGGCTACCTTCTTCGTATGCCTTATCAGTCTTCTTAAGTTGTGACACAATGTCAACATGCACACCTGTACGAACAGCCATTGATCGTAGTTCCTTCATCAGTGTATCTATGATGATACGTTCTGATCCACCACCCTCAATGTCTTTATCGTTAACACCCATAAGACCAGCTGCTGCTGCTGTAATGTGATCAAGAACAATGACATCAACCTTAAGTGATGTAGCCATGAACTCCATCCGAGCAAGCAAGTTAGTCATAGCATTGTTACCGAGATGGTCGTAGATGTACAGATTTGTTTGACACAATCTAGTACGTGCCTCTGCATACTCATCCTCACTCAGGTCATCAAGCATATTCACATTGATAGTATTGCGACCCATCTTTACTTGTAAAGCATTCATCATACGTGAAGCTCTAATAGCCCGTACTGGTTTGTTTAACAACAGTGATATAAGATCATCCATTGTTTCCTGAGGGGATTCCTCAAGCATAATACAACCAACACTGCGACCATCAACAAGATGATTGATGATGAGTTCTCTTAAGATCGTAGACTTACCAGAGCCTGTGCCAGATGCCCATAGGGTGATCTCACCACTACGCTGACCAATGAGGAACTCACTGAGCTTATCGTAGGGAAAGGGATAAACCTTTACATCTTCCATATCTTGTGAGTCATTTGCAATCTTACTGACGTGGAGAATTTCATCGGGTGAGTAAGCTTGTGCTTCCCATAAGGCATTGACCAATGCTTTGGATTGATTGTTCATCAAGCATTCGTTGGCATCCTTGTACGGAAGCTTAGCAATCTTACAACGTCCACTTGATAAGATGTCAGCAACAGCCTTAGCTGCATCTTGTCCTGCTGTATCCATATCAAAGCATAAGATAACCTCAGGATAACCATTGATGAACTCAAGGTTATCCTTAATAGCTTTGACTGCGGATGTTGCACCATTAGGCAACGATACCACAGCCCATGTACCACCGAGTGATTGATTGACGGTCATGCAATCAATCTCCCCTTCGGTAATTATGAGGCGTTTACCACCTGTAGACTTCCATAGATTCTGACCAAACAATTCAACACCCTTGGCTGATCCCTTCCAAGCAAACTGCTTATCGGGACCCCGTAGATGTTGACCTACTAAAGTATTATCCTTATAGTAGTTAGCAATCTGAACTATCTTTCCATTGATCTTAGCTGTCTGATACCCATACAGTCTACATACTTTTTCAGTGAGTAGCCTATCGGATACTTCGCATACTGTACCAATGACTGGTATAAACGTTTTAACGTTAACGGTTGTATCTTCTATCACATAATCTCCTTTATGATATCCACAACTAAAACAGTGGACGTGATCATCATAGACCCCTAAGTTATCCCCTGAGTTATCTCGACCCATAGCTTGACACTTGGGACACGCATCCTTACGTATGAATGCTGATTCTTTTATATCCATTCAATATCCTCCTTAAGTTTTTTTGGTAAAATTTTGGGTTCATAATACTCCTTATGAACAGCGTTTACTCTGATCCAATCCTTAGCATCTACTAAAGATTTAAAAGTTGTGGGTGTACCTAGTGATTCTTCTAGCCAACCATGCTTACCCCATTTACCTGTTACCCATATACCGATTGGTTGTTTATCATTCATTTCTTTTTCTTCTTAAGTAATATCTTAGGTGGATTCTTACTAAACTTACCCTTCTTTGCTTGTGCTATACCTTTTTTAACAACCTTCTTAGTTTGCATTGCTGAGATGGCTGCTATAATATACTCAAGCCATATAGCAAAGGATAGTTGCGACACTGTAGTGTCGTTAGCTTTCTTTTTCTTAAACGCTTTAGCATAGTTCTTATCGTATTGCTTTTGATCTACCTTGCGATAGCTATCGCCCTTACCATTTGCATTCTTCATGTAGCTCCTTAAAGAAAAAAGTAAGGGAAACACAAGAGAATTTCTTGTGTTTCCCCTACCATTAATTACTAACTGACAATATAAAGTATCCCTCTGAATCTTTTTCAGCCCACTGTTTAGTTACATACAGGCTGATGATTTGAGTATCATCTTCCCATATCTTACCATTCATGGTATCTAAAATTGCCTTGGCAAAGTTATCAATATCTGGTCTAGGGTATTCCTTATCAGTCTTCTTAGGTCGTTTTATATATAACTCTATAGAAACTGATAAGGAATTACTGAGAGGTACGAACCCATTTCCAATGGTATTCCATACAGCCTCAGCAGCAATCTCACGAAACACTTTATATGTTCCTACATAGAATGCACCCCACCTTGATACCCGTGGTCTGCTTGCAGCTACGGGGTTAATATTGAACTGCCACTCCAATACTTTTTTAGTAGGGGAGGTCACTATCTTCATGACCTATTAGATCATCCTTCTTTGTTGATCCCCCAACAAAGCCACCCTCTACTGCAGCAAAGTCACTACCCTTAGTGAAGGTAGTATTCTTTTCCACAACCTGAATACCATTCAAGTAGATAGATAAGGAATTATCTCTAGTCAGAACCATCGGCGCAAGCTTGAGACGAACCTTGTCACCACCGAATGGGACGATGTCAGTAGGTTGACCCAAAGAGTCAACACAAGGAAACTTACCTGAATCCACATGGACTTTAGACTTAGCTTTAAACGTAACAACATTATCAACCTCCCTTAAACCATTGATCTTCTTAGCACCACTCGTCTTTAGAATAGTATCTAAAGTTTTTTGTAACTCTGCATCAACAACAACAGTGATGTTGTGATTAGCACTACTTTCTCCAAATGCAACATCAGGCTTAAGTAGATTACTCCACTTAGTTTCTAATGTCATTGTTGTAAACTGTGAGATTCGATTAGGCTTCTTGGCTGTTGTCATTGCTGACTCCTTCTTCTTGTGTAGTTTGCGAGATGCGTTTGATAGATGCAATTTGTGCATTAATATCAACCACAATTGAACTGAGAACACCTGCTAAATTACCTAGGTAATTGCATACACTGTCGCTACGGACAGCTGGTACTTGCTCAGGAGCAAGTGTATTTGGGTTTACATTAGATTCCATTTCCATTAATAACCTCCCTTCCCATACATTGGCTTCATAGCCTTCTTAGCGGCTGGTTTCTTAGCTGATTTCTTTACTGGTTTCTTAGCTTTCATTTGTTCTTTCTTAAACGGGGTGAATAAATTGAATCTTCTTTAGCCCCAACTTTAGTGGAGCGTTTCCATACTGATAACCATACGCTTGGGTATCTTATTAACTTGTGCTGTTTCTCCTGGACCTACTGTATTAGTTATAGATACTTGATCTGAATCCATATAAAGTACAAAGCCAACTGTTATCATATAGGGTAGTGGTTCTTTAGCATAAAGCTTTGCCTTATCTTTATCAAGCCACTCTTCTCCTCCTATGGTATAAGCATCTACCCACAAAATCTTTACTAGTTGTGGTATCTTGTATGGTAGTATTATATCCTTTAAGAAGGATTCCTTTTTAACAATTGTGTCTTTAATTTTTTTCATAGATCCATAACTTCTAGGTAGGGATGCTTGCCATCTATCACTACACCACATGATACCACTGGTTTCTTAAGGTGGTTCTTACCATAACTAAATCCTAAGTGGTTGTTGTTTACGCCACAACCTATATCCATACCAAAGTATCTTGTGGTTGGTCCAACCAACCAGTTGATACCAGCTATGCTGTGGTGATGACCCATTACACAAGAGATTGCTCTTGATTTTGCTTGGTTAAAGCTTGGGTTTAAACCACCACTACCAGTACCGTGTGTGTAGTACACGCCATCAATAATAAAACTGTAGTCCCATGTCCATCCTTTAGTACCATAGACTTCTGAGTATCCCTTGATATAGAACGAGGGAATACCAACATCAGCATTCAAACGATACACTCGTTCGTCATGGTTTCCAATGCATACCCTAAGTTTAGGGAATACACTGTACCACTTAGCTATATCTAACACAGCTTTCTTATACTCAGCAGTAGCATCTTGTGCATCAGGGTGTTTTTTATGGAAGGATATAGCATGGTGGTCTACAACATCTCCAATATGAACAACACTGTTACAAGAATACTTTTTATAAATACCTTGTACAAACTTAAGATACTGTGAATGACACGCTGGAAAATGTGTATCACCTATAATCAATACTTTGCTCATCGTTTCCTTTCTCTACAAAAATATGAACATGGTAATTTGTAGGGTCTCCTAGATCATATTGTCTAAAAGCCCTGTTGACATTAAACAATATAATGTCACTGAATTTATCTGTTGGTACTTGTATGTTTATGGTCTTCTGTTTAACCTTACTTTTACTAAGGGTAATAAATACCTTAAGAACATCTTCCATATCCCCTTCAGATGCAATACGATACATTTTTTTACTCATTGGAATAAGTACTCCGCTTCTAACACTTTGTTAATGTTAAACTCACCTTGTTGTGGTATCTCAGGTAACGGAACCTTGAGAATAGATTCTAATTCTTTCCTAAGCATCTCTAATAAAGGTAGTTTATGCATAGTATGGAACTCTTCTTTAGTAAACTCTCTCATAAGAGATACATAGGGGGCATGACATCCATAACTGTCATGCACCATACTGAATGAGGAGATACCAACTAACGTCATCCTTCTCATCGTACACCACATATGACTTGCATCTAATGAGTGTATATAATTAGGACTGATTGCTAGGTTTACTTGTCTTGGATCAATAGAATCCCTGTCGGGATACCCAAAGTATAACTCTTTCATGTTAAATAACTTAGTAACAGATCGTCTTGATATGATCTCATAGTATTGATGTACTACATGGAAACCACACGGCGTAGTCCATTCCATGTTCTTAGATAACTCAGAAGACATATCCGATACAACCTTAAGCCATACCTTACCCTTGTTGGGTTCTACTAAAGTTCCCTTAAGGGCTTTGTCAATGAAGGATGCTAGTTCCATTACAGCTCCAGCAATCTTATCTTTAGTAACCCAATCAAGATGACCTTCACTCTTACAGTACCGTCGAATACCAAATAGAGTGACACCATATGGGTCTGTCATTACAGCCCTCTTAACAACATTACGATGGATATAATTATTCCATTGTATTAAGAATTGTTTTGCCCATAGCCCAGACTTAGTATCATTCTCTTGATCTTCTATCATCAGTTCAGTTACTAAGTCTGCAACATACTGATATAGGTCTTGTGGTACTGGTGTCGTAGTTAAGTTAACCATATCAGCCAACTCATCTGCCTTCATAAGGGCAGCCCAATGTTGAACACCATTACAACTACCATCCATCTGTACAGGTACTGAAGTAAGACCATCTGTCCTGAGTAAGTCAAAGATAGCAGCCAACCGTTGGAAGGATGGGTTCTTCTTCTTCTTATCAGACATCCATAAACTTAGGTTAGCATAAGGATCTTCATTGATACGTTTAAACATCTCAATGTTATCATCTACCCATTTAATTCTATTGGTGAATGTATCCTTATCGTGATCAAATAAGTTTGCTAAGTGTACCTTAAGCCAGTATATACCACTGTTAGTTTGCTTAGCATCATTGGCAAAGCATACTAATCCTCTATCAAAGTCAGATGATTGTGGTGATAGTAAATCACACGATGCATTTGCTCTACCTCTAAAGTCACAGGTATACAGTTGATAGAAGAACCCATGTCTCATCATATCTTTAGCCAACTTGAGCCGTACTAGCATACGTCCACGTGCTCTCTCTTCTTTATACCAAGACGAGTACGAGTCTTGTTTGTGACCACACCACATTGCTTTCTCTTCTTTAGTCCCATCTTTAGGGTAAGGCATAGAGTAATCAAAGGCAGCGAACTCATAGGCGGGTAAGTTACATGCTCTAGTATTGTTTCTAAACAGTGTATTCATAACCTCATACACCCGTCCATTAACAGTCCACTCAGTATGCATCATTGCATTCAACCCATCAATGACCATATCAGATGGAGTAGATCCCTTTTGGATTACCTTCTCATCCCACATAATATCTTTAAACCTTTGAACCACAGGCTTACGAACATACGCCAATAGATTACCACCAGATGATGTAGTGGTATGTGGTACAGGTGGCACTAGCATAGGTCTATACAACAGTGCAGCCATAGCAATCATATCAGTATGTCGCTTGTTTAACTCTTGTAATACTACATCAGTAAAGGACACAACAACACGGTCACACCAACGTTTACCTGTATGCCTACGATTGTTAGACAATACAATAACATTAGACTTCTCTACAATCCTGAGCATATGATGACCAAAGTCTTCTCTATTCTTACGAGTAAAGGATGTCTTGTTAAGACCACCCATCTTTTCTACAAATGCTTTACACCTTTTGGGTGACCAGTTCTTCTGATAGTGTGACTGCTTTAGCCAGTCTTCTCTAAAGAATTGTTTAGTCTGTTGATAGGATACAATGTTGATGACCATATCAGCAATAGCGTGTGCTATGTGCTGTGCCGTAGGCAGTGCAACAGTTTCAAACTCTGTCTTCTTATCCCACATACTAGAATTAAACCATTCCAATATAAGACATCGTACCGTGATGTCAGCCATCTTACCTGCACCCACACCAAACAAGGGTAGTGCCCAAGCAGGAGTCTTAGTGTTCTTAGCAGAGTAATCTATCCACTCTTGAAACAAGGGGGTAAGATTAATAACACAGGTATCTAACAGAGATTGTTCAGGATACCCCTCATCAGGGGCTACATCATACTCCTGCCAATACTTACGGTCAGAGATGGCAAGCATCTCTTCCTCAGCAAGTACTTGTAATGTAGTACGCTTATCTTTTTCTTCAATAGATAATTGATTCCATTTACTCATAGTGTAACTCCGTATATTATGGATGCTAAGGGGCATCCATAGTATACTATGGATGCCCCGTATTCGACGCATTAATTACCGCATATAGCCCTATTAACACCAAGCAAGAGCATGATTAGCAACCGCAATAGAATCATCTTGATTAGATCCCATTAGGTTGTTGTATGCTCTGTTCTCCCATCCAGTCTTACGTCCCTTAACAGGGATACGATGTTGCAGTTCTCTAGTAACAGCATTGACTGCCATCCATGCACTAGCAGGGGCATTCAATTCCTTACGCTCTTCATCAAACCCAGCACTCCACTTAGATACTAAGACAGTAGCATTAAGATAGTTCTTATACTCCTTCTCTGTCTGTGGGTTAGCCACGATAGGTGATTCTAATAACTCATATACACTGAGGAAGAACTTCTGAATCTGTTCCGTATTAAGGGAGGCATTTGACAGTATGTTAACCTGTTCCTTAAAGAACTTACCAGTATTAGCGTACTGCTCTAAAGCAAGACGCATCTGAGACTTCTTATCTTCCATGTTACCTGTATGGGTAAAGCGAATCATATTCTTCTTAGCCCTACCTAATGCCATCTTTAATGTATTCATGCATACAATTCGTACTGATGTTGGCAGTCCACTCAATGCAATAGTACCGTCATGTGAAGACAGCAAGGCAAGGTACTGTGTGATAGAATCATTCCCACTGTTAGAGGGAGCAAAGGTATCACCCTTGACTAGGCAGATGATCTTCTTACCACCTTGTAAAGACAAGGCAGACTCGATCTTAACATCAGCACCTAGTGCATACGCTAGGTCAAAGACCTCATAGTTCTGTACCACCTGATAGTCAGGTGATTGTACACTGAGGATATCATTCGTGTCATCCCTAAGGATAGCACAGAATTTATCAGAATACGAGGGGGGAAACTCACCTTCAGATTCTGATTCCCATGTACGAATACCTACAGTCTTATGTACTCGCCAATCAAGACCTGCCATCTTCAATGCTTGATGAGGAGTCATTGCTTCCTCTACAGTATAACCCAACCCATGCCATGCTTGTTCCTTATGGAACACAGCCCCATCTGTACTTGTAATTTCATGCGCCATATCCAAATCTCCTTATAGAATGCACAGTAAACCAACAAGGTTTATCGTGCATTACTAGTTGGTGAATAGACTAGGTGGGACTCGAACCCACACTGTATAGATTTTAAATCTATTGACTCTGCCATTGGTCTACTAGTCCTGTGTTATCACTCTTCATTATCAGGTGAATACTCTGCCATATCTCTATCATATTCAGCAATGTGTTCAAGTAATGTTTCACATATACTGAAATCATTAGACACAATATACAACAGTGCTGTATAGAGATCAGCATCTATATCAGACCGATGCTCTATCATAATCTCATTACCGAACGGACCATCTTCAGTAATAGATTGTACTCTTGTAACAACTATACTGTCAATCTCTGGATACAGTTGCTTAGAGTCTCCATCATTCTCAGATGTATGACCCTCAACCTCTACAGTTACATCATAACTGACGTTATTATATATGATATCTTCTAACTCAATTGTAATAGGATGCATCATCATTTACTTTCTACCACTAAGTGGCAACATACACTACCCTTAACATTAGGTTGAAACGATTTCAACTCTAGGATATTACCAACAACCCATACTCCATTACTAAACTCACCACCCACAGTATACATAGGACCATCAGCAAAGTCAAAGCCTGTAGTAATACTGTTAGTGTCTTCAGATACTATAGTATACTCGGAGACACCTTGCACAAGGTATGTACACACCATACAAGAGTGCTTCTCATCATAGTGAGGAGTAGAGATTAGTTGTATGTCTCTCCTAACCCCTGCTTTGTTAGTGATAAAGGTACGTATAACGAAAGAGGTATTCTCTTTAGCCCCAACTTTCGGGGGCAACACATCAGTAGTGTTGTCATACTTACCTGATGCTACTTCTTTACTCAGAAGTTGCTGGGCTTTATCTTCTTCCCAGTACTGGATCATCTCTGCCAGTAGTTCTTCTAGTGTACTACAGTTATCCATAATGTTATCACTGATGGATGTCCACTCTACTAGCCGTGTCCAACTGACACAAGGATACTCTTCCCCGTGTTCACAGATTAGATCATCTACATATTTCTTAAGATTCTTTAGTACCATTCTTAATCCTTTCTTGTTCTTGTAGAACTATGTCATATGTACCAGCATTCTCCATAGCCTCGTTAACTTGATCAACATCTACATTTCTCAAGTTAATAGGGTGTATGGCTACCAAGGCATAGCCTTGACTCTCAATAAAGCACAGC
Organism: uncultured Bacteroides sp.; assembly: GCA_964646395.1. Lineage (GTDB taxonomy): Bacteria > Bacteroidota > Bacteroidia > Bacteroidales > JACABE01 > JACABE01. The sequence continues at coordinate 1,204 of CAZYEM010000043.1, read as the reverse complement.
ATCTGTGCTACAATCTTATCTATTCT
>CAZYEM010000043.1:0-1078 GCA_964646395.1 uncultured Bacteroides sp. | reverse complement strand
CCAAGTGGGCAGTCTTGCCATTATAAACAGGGATAGTTCGCTACCTCTGTCGAAGTTATACATACCACATACCACTGCCGTCCACATAGCAGGGTTAATAAAGATATCTTTAGCATCAGGTTTATATCGTTTACGAGTATAGTTTACCCAATCCTGTAAGTCCATCAGTCTACGATACTCATCAAAGAATTCACTGATCATATACTGTTGTACTGATAACCATACTGGATCAATGCCGTCCTTATGGAAAGCATTACCAAACCCTGCTATCTTTCGACCTTCCAGTATATCCCTGTTAATCATCTCCTGATCATAGTACTCATATACATCTCTAGCCTGTTGTATAGGGGCGTGTAACCCATTAAGAGTTAGCACAGCAGAGGCTATAGCACTAGGCATACTGCCTGTTGCCTTGTAGCAATTGATGAATGCAACTGTACTGAGACAGTTATCATTCATACTCAATAGCCTATGAGCCTCTAGCACTAGGTCTAATAGATGCTTGGTTCTAAAGTCCCCAGCATACCGTGCATAAGGGAGATCAATGTTTATTTGTGTCATTATATTCCTTTTATATATGAACTTTAGTACTGAATTAAAACACTACTACCACCACGAGGTGTAGTATACTATGTTACCACGCTCAACCAACCTCTTTACTTTATAACACATATCCAAGTACTCAGATAGTAAGTCTTTATCTGTATCTTCAAACCCATCTGATGTTTTTATATCTTCTATTAGATCATCCATATCTTTTTCATCTAACAGTACATAAGACTCACAGTTAAACTGTGCACTAACATCACCACCCTTATAGATAAAGTTTTTATGCATCCAGTTATGGATGTCGTATTCTTTACGACCATACCATATCTCTATGGGGTTATTAGTAATAGCATCATCACCAGTAGCAGGACGAGATGCAATGTTAGACCCGTTTACATTTATATATTGATCTAATCCCATTACTTGGTCTCCTCTTTCAGTAAGCGTAGCCACACCAATAAGTTACCATATGCAACTCTTTTATTGATGTCTTGTTCTGTTTCATATGCAGTCTTTACTGCATCTATCA
>CAZYEM010000042.1:17376-20916 GCA_964646395.1 uncultured Bacteroides sp. | reverse complement strand
CATTTAATGGGAAAATCAATTCATAATCATTCCAGTTGAGGTTGCCATCAACAATGCTAAATTGTTTAAAAGCAGTTTCATCCAAATATTTACTGATTGAAGGATGTAAAGAAGACTCTAAAAAAGGCTTGAAATCAAACAAACGAATATTCCATCATTAAAAACAGTCTAATGGCAAAATCGCCAATATATTTTGCTAATTTAATTTCAATTAAATCTGTTTGTAAACTATCTGAATATTCTTCTACTATTCTCATTTGATGCGGGTATTAATTTTTTCAAATTCTACGTCTTTATGCATTACAAAAAACACTCAAATATCTTTGGTATAATTTAGATTTATAAAATATAATACAAAAATACTATAAATTTCAAGTATTATATCATTCTGAATCTTTTAACAGTTATTTTATTTGCGATTCTGCGATTTACTTATATGTTTTCCCGCTTTTTTATATAGGATGCTATACGTGTAAATTAATTTGTTAACAATTTGGTTTTATTCCTTTAGAACATATTGATTATTAATAACTCTTAATGCTTTATGATTCATAATCTCCCTCTATATCAGAAACAATAATGTATCTTAAACGTTATTATAACTTATTTAAAAACAGATTTTTTAATCATCCAACAATTGGATATAATAACTTAACAATGAGAAATATTTTACAAAAGATTACTATAAGTGCCTTAATGCTATTTGTATTACATATTGCATTAGTTGCACAGCTTGTGGGCTCTAAAATTAAAATCGGAACTGATAGCCAAATCAGCTATTGGAATGGTATCGACAGCTGGTTGCCGGTTGCACCTGGTTTGCCGGGTCAAGCCCTTCAGTTTACAGCTGGAATACCCTCATGGATTCCAAATCCACTAGGGATAACTACTAATGTAATAACTTCTATAACAGGAACTACTGCTGTAAGTGGTGGCAACATAATAACTGAAGGCGGAGTAACTATTACTGCTCGTGGTGTATGCTGGAGTACTTCTCCAAATCCAACAATTGCATTAACTACCAAAACTACTAACGGAACAGGTTATGGTAGCTTTTCCAGTAATCTTTCTGGTCTATCATCAGCAACAACATTTTTTGTTAGAGCTTATGCAACTAATAGTGTTGGTACTGTTTATGGAAATGAAGTGAGTTTTACCACAGCAGCACCTCCTGTTACTATTCTTACTGATTATGATGGTAATATTTATGATACAGTTTTAATAGGCACACAGGTATGGATGAAACAAAATCTGAAAACTACCCACTATCTCAATGGTGATGAAATACCAAATATAACGGTAAATTCAAATTGGGGAACAACACTTACCGGAGCATATAGCGACTATAACAATATAGCTGCCAATTCTTCAACTTATGGGAGATTATACAATTTTTATGCAGTGGCAGATGCACGTAATCTTTGCCCAAATGGCTGGCATGTTCCAAGTGATGCTGAATGGATTACTCTTACTGATTATCTGGGAGGTTTTACCATTGCAGGAGGCAAACTTAAAGAAGCAGGATTAACCCACTGGATTTCACTTAATGATGGTGCAACTAATGAAACAGGTTTTACAGCTCTACCTGCTGGTTATCATGCCAATTATGGAACATATGGAGGTTTAGGTACCCTAAATTATTTTTGGAGTTCTACCGAGTATGATGCAACTTATGTTTGGGCTCGTTTTCTGTTTAATTATGATACCAAAGTTAATAGAAGTTACTATGCTAAAAATCATGAATATTCTGTCCGTTGTATTAAAAACTAAAAACTTGATTGTTTAATGAGATAAAAGCAAACCTTCACTTGAAACTAAGTGGAGGTTTGCTTTATATTTGTATATTCCGGAACAAATTGACACTTCATTCCGGAGCAAATTGACACCTTAAAAACGAAAAAGATTTTTTCATTAATTCGTGTGTTTAAAATTAAATATTATTTTCAATTTTTTTATTCCGTAATGAATTTCCTTCTAAGAATATTTTGTGAGCTGAAGATGACAATCTGTCCATAATTGCATATGCGTATGTTGCATTAATCATTTATCTACATTATTTTAATACAGAATCTAAATATTTAACTTGGTATTAAAAAAATAAATATATTTTAATAACTAAAAACAACAAAAATATTGTTCTTCATAAAAACATGTTATAAAATTGAATTTGTTATTGAATCATTAAATAATACATATTTTTTATTAAACCGGCTCTAAATTTGCTCAAAAAAGTCTAAAGTGAACATGGAAAAGTCTAAAGGAAAATAAAAAAATGAAAAGTGAACTGCAAAAAGTCTGAAGGAAGCATACAAAATATAAAGGAAGCATGCAAAAGTATAAAAGAAAATAAATAAACAATGTATTTTAATGCAGAAAAGTGAATAATCAATAAGTAACAGCAGAATCTTCTGTTCATTATTGATTATTCACTTTTTATTATTCTTTGGTAAGCTGCAAATGCTAACTAATAAAACCTAACAGAATATAGCTTATTTGCTTTTCCCTTGATTGGCAACAGCCTCCATCAATTTCCTGATTTCTTCTTCATCACCCAGAAAATAATCCTTTATTAAATTCAGATTATCATCAAATTCAAAAATATAGGGAATGCCGGTAGGCAAATTCAGATTAACTATATCCTCATCGCTTATATTCTTAAGATATTTAATAATTCCTCTCAGGCTATTACCATGAGCAGCAACCAAAACCTCTCCTTTTTCAATCAGTTTCTTCGAGATATTGTTTTCCCAGTAAGGAACAATTCTTTCCACTGTTTCTTTCAGCGATTCTGTTAAAGGAATCAATTCTTTGTCAACATCCTTATATTTAATATCTAATCTCGGATTACGCTCATCAGTTTCAGATACCGCTGCAGGTGGTATATCATAACTTCTTCTCCATACCAAAACCTGAGCATCTCCGTATTTTTGAGCCGTTTCTGCTTTATTTAAACCCTGTAATTCACCGTAATGTTTTTCATTCAAACGCCAGGTTTTCTCAACGGGTAACCAAAGCAAGTCCATTTCTTCCAAAATGATGTTCAAGGTCTTTATAGCTCTTTTAAGATAAGAAGTATAACAATATTTAAAATTGAAATTATTGGCTTTCAACACCTGTCCACCCTTTTTTGCTTCTTCCACTCCTTTTGCTGACAAATCTACATCTGTCCATCCGGTAAAACGATTTTCTTTATTCCATTCGCTTTCACCATGTCTAACTAAAACTAATTTTTTCATTATTTAAAAATATTAAAGTCCATTAAATCTATAAAGCTTTTGTTAGCTCTCAAAAATTCGGATATTCCGCTTATTTTTAATTCCCGCTGTATTTATAATTGATTTTTTCTTTTAATTTATCCTTATTAGCAAGCACAACCAATACAATACCAGCTATAATAAATGGGATGCTAAGTAATTGCCCCATGTTAAGCAACATTTCCTTTTCGAAATTCACTTGGGTTTCCTTCAAAAATTCTATTACAAAACGTACTGAGAATAAAATAATTAAAAAGCTTCCGAACAAAAATCCATTATTTGGTTT